>JAJYPQ010000084.1 GCA_021795255.1 Pseudomonadota bacterium | reverse complement strand
TTCGGGTGCGTCTTTCTTACTGGCGCTCGCGCGGCTTTCGGGAGCGATGTGACGCGGAGCCTCGATTCCTGTGTGACCCGGGCCTTGGCGAAGCCGCGCCGCCCGCTGCTCGCGGTCTTGAACCCGCCTCATCATAAGCCGCCGAAGAAGCGGACCGCGAGCCAGGGCGGTCCCCTGGGAAGCATCTCCCGGGTCTTGGTCTTGAAGCCGGACTTGGGGGCTTGTCAGTCATTTAAAGACGGCTGTCGCGAGGGGGCGATCGTCACTATGCCGACGAATAATGTCATGCAGACCCTAGGCGCGGGCCTTGGTATGCGCATAGGCGGCGTCCGCTTCGAGTACGCGTATGGCCTTCATACCGGGGCCAACTTTATCGGCATTAGGACCCATCTTCCTTAAAACGCTATGACGGTCCTTCCCTATATCGTAGACGGGACGTCTGAAAACTTCCCGCGACTCGTCCTTGAAAATTCGCGCCGCGGGCCGGTCGTCGTCAATTTTTGGTCGCCGCGCGCCGGGCCTTGTCTTGTCGCCATGCCGCGTTTGGTTCGAGTGGCGAGCGAATACGGTGGGCGACTCCTCGTCGTGATGCTCAATACTGATGAGTACGGGGAGTTGGCGCGCCGCCTAGAGGTCCGCTCCTTACCGATGTTGAAGATATTCCGTCACGGCGCGGTGATCGATAGCCTCCAAGGCGTCGAATCCGAACCCGAATTGCGTGCCTTTTTGAACAAGTACGGAAGCCGCTCCGATGACGTCTTGCGCGCTTACGCGAGCGGCGCGAGCAGGCAAGCGGTCCAGTTGGCCGCAGAAGAGGCCCTGGCGCGACCGGAAGACCCCGACGGGGCTTTACGGGTCGCGAAACTGCTGGTCATAGATCGCCGCCCCCGCGAGGCCTTTTCCTTGCTCGACGCGCTCCCCGTCGCCTTGCGCGACAAGGGCGAGATCGGCGCCCTCCACGCCCATCTGGCGCTCATGGCAGCCATGGACGAGGCGGCTGCAACCGACCTCCAGGCGCCCCTTGATGTGACCGACGCAGCGCGGTTCTTCACGGCCGCCGCCTTGGCGCTCCGAGATGACGACTATGAAACCGCCTGCGTCAACTTGCTGCAGTCGGCAAAGGCCGATCCAGAGTTCCGCGATGGCCTGGCGGAGCGGGCGGCCTTTGCGGTGGCGGCCCTTCCGATGGCGGCGGATGTCAAGGCGCGTGTGGATGCCCTGCTGCGCGCGCCGCGCTAGCTGCTGGGTTCGTGGGCGCGACGCGGCGCCAGACGTCGTTCTTTGCACAGCACGGGGCGGCGCCCATCGCCAGGCTCCTCGGCCTCGACCCCTTCCCCGGACGCTTTGAGTACGGCATTGATCTGTCCACCTACGAGTAGTACGAGGCCCCCCAGGTACATCCACGTCAGCAGCACGATAACAGCGCCGATCGATCCGTAGGTCTTGTTATACGACCCGAAATTATTGACGTAGAAGGCGAACAATAGTGACGTGCCGATCCAGCCTATTACCGCGAATACTGAGCCCGGTGTGAGCCAGCGCCAGTGTTGCCGGACGTTAGGCGCAAAGTAGTAGATCATAGCGGTCGCCAAGACGATCGCGAGCACGACTATGGGCCAACGGATGACGGTGAGCGTGACGGGCAAAAGCTGCATGCCAAAATGTCGGGCGATGAGTTTGGCGGCCAACGGACCAAAGAAGAAAATGGTGAATCCTGCCGTAAGGACCAGCGCTAGCCCCAGGGCCAGCAGGACGGACATGAGGAGCACGCGCCAATAGGGACGATCTTCCGAGACGTTGTAGGTCTGGTTTAGTCCGCTTGTCACGGCCGTTACGGCATTGCTTGCGGAGTAGAGGGCGAACAACACGCTAAACGAGAGGAGGCCGCCTTGATGGTGGTGGAGGATGCCCTCGAATGTCCCCTTGACGAGCGTAAGGGCTTGGGCCGGCAGGGCGCGGGCTAATATCCCGAGCACCATTTGGGTACGGTGATGGATCGGGAGAAAGGCCAGCAGCGTCGTCAGAAAAAGGAGTGAGGGAAACAACGACAGAAAGAAGTAGTAAGCGAGTTGCGCGCTATAACCCGTGAGCCGATTGTCGTTTACCCCTGTTGCCACCCGTTTGGCTAGGGTCCATGCCCCCAAGTCGGAGAGTGCCCCTATGGGGGATGTGCGAGAGCGCCGAAGGGTCATGGCCTAACGATACTGCACTTACATTCCGGGCAGGAGCGTCCATTGGTCTTACTTTCGGAATCGCGCCTAGGCGTTTCCGAGGCCAAGCACCTCGGTCTTTTCCGAGGCTGCGAAGTTCAGCATCCGTTCGACTGGCCGGAGTGCTCGCACGCGTATCGATTCCTCTATATGGATTTCGTTGCGCCCCGTAAGCAGGGTTTCCTCTAGATTGGCGAGGGTATTCATGGCCATCCACGGGCAATGGGCGCACGATTTGCACGTCGCTCCGTGGCCGCCGGTCGGGGCCTCTATGAATTCCTTGTGGGGGGCCGCTTGACGCATCTTATAGAGGATGCCGTTATCGGTCGCGACGATGAAGGATTTTGCCGGCCTTGTTCTGGCGGCTTCGATCATGGCGGTCGTCGAGCCGACCATGTCGGCCTCCGCGATGACCGAGGCGGGCGATTCCGGATGCACCAGGACATCGGCCTCCGGGTGTTGGCGTTTGAGTTCTACCAGGGCCTGGGCCCGAAACTCGTCATGGACGATACACGAGGCCTGCCACAACAGCATATCGGCGCCGCTTTCACGCCGTACGTAGTCCCCAAGATGGCGGTCCGGGGCCCACAGGATTTTCTCGGAGCGACTCTTAAGGTGACGGGCCAAACGCAGCGCGATGCTCGACGTCACGACCCAATCCGCGCGCGCCTTTACCGCCGCGCTCGTATTGGCGTAGACGACAACCGTGCGGTCCGGGTGAGCATCGCAAAACGCACTGAATTCATCCGCAGGACAACCCTCATCCAGGGAGCATGTGGCATCCAGGGTAGGCATTAAGACGCGCTTTTCGGGGTTTAATATTTTGGCGGTTTCGCCCATAAAGCGCACGCCCGCGACGACTAGCGTCCGGGCTTTATGGGCGTGTCCGAAGCGCGCCATATCGAGTGAATCCGACACGTAGCCCCCGGTCTCTTCGGCCAGCGCTTGGAGGTCTGCATCCGTGTAATAGTGGGCGACCAAGACCGCATCTTCCTTTTTGAGGAGCGCCTTGATCCTTTGGACTCTCCGGGCCCGGTCTAGACCCAGCACTGAACTGCGATGCGGAAGCCGTATGGCTGTAGGAGTCGTGGCTGTCATAACGGAACCCCTTACCCTCGAACCGAGGATTCAGTATCGCGTAAGCGATAGAGCCGGGCGGGGCGATGGCGACCGCCGCGGCGCGTATCGCGGGTCTCGAGCAGGTGCTGAGAGGCGCGCATGCGTCGCCGAAAATTTCGCTTGTCTAAGGGCTGACGCCCGATGATCTCGTAGACCGACTGCAGTTCCCCGAGCGTGAACCTGTCGGCCAGGAATTCATACGCAATCGGCGTATACTCGAGTTTGGCCGCGAGCCGCGCACTCGCGCAACTGACAATCTGTCGCTGTCCCGGCGTAATCGACGGTAGCGCTGCGGTATCAACCCATTCGCCGCTCCCCGGGCGGACCTGCATGCGGTCATAGGGAATGAGGGCATAGTAGCTGACCACCACCCCGGGTGCCCCGCTTGCGGCGCTGAACGTATAGAGTTGTTCAAGAAACACATCATCCACACCCGTCGCCTCAGCCAGCGCGCGCTTGGCGCAGGCGTCAAGATGCTCGCCCGCTTCCAGGCGGACTACCGGCAACTGCCACGGGTCTCCTGGCAGAAGCAGGAGCTTCAAGGTCCGCTGGATGGTGAACAGCACCACCGCCGTGTGGATGGGCGCCAAAGGGTTTGTGTCTTGCATACACAAACGCTACGCCCGGCGGATCGGAGCGTCAAGCGCCCTGATCCCTGACCGGGCGCCCGCAGGCGGTCGCCGACGGGCCGGGCGGCGCTTGGGGCCTTTCAGATGCGGCCGCGTATCCTGACAAGAGGCCGTTTTGGGAAGACTTTTCGGAAGCGGTCCATGGCCCCACGCAGGCCAAGCAATGGCGGTCCCCATCGCCCGAGAGTCAAGGTCGCGCATAGCCATGGGCCGCGCCTTCCCCGGAGCGCCGTCGGCGGTTCAGATCGGGCGGGAGATGCCGACCGCTGCGTCTTGCACCACTGCCTTTCCTTCGTTCGTCGGCTACTCTGGCGACCTGAAGAGGCGTTAGAATACAGCCATGAACTATTGCGGCAATTGTGGCGGCCCCTTAACACAACGTATCCCCGAGGGGGATACGCGGTCTCGCGATGTCTGTGACTCGTGTCTCACTATTCACTACGAGAATCCGAAGATGGTGGCCGGTTGCCTAGTCTTATGGGAAGACCGCGTGCTTTTATGCCGCCGCGCGATAGAGCCGCGCTACGGGCTCTGGACGTTGCCCGCGGGATTCATGGAGAACGCGGAAACCACGAACGAGGCGGCGGCGCGCGAGACGTGGGAGGAGGCTCATGCGCGGGTGGAGATCGAGGGCCTCTATACCCTGTTCAATTTGCCGCATATCAATCAGGTCTATCTGATGTTCCGGGCGCGGCTCTGCGATCTCGACTTTGGTCCAGGCACGGAAAGTCTTGAGGTGGCCTTGTTTCATGAAAACGATATCCCCTGGGATCAGATCGCCTTTCCGGCGGTGAGGGAGACCCTTAAGCTCTATTATGCAGACCGCATACATGGGCATTATCCCTTCCGGGTCGGCGACATCCTCAAGGACGCCGACTCCCGGGATTGCCGGGTGCGCTTGTTGTTTGGTCCTTGAAATCCCGCGGCCCGATCCCCATAACGCTCGTTCGGCGGGTCGGAAGGAGGTCCGGGCGGGCGCGACCCTGGCTCCGGCGGATCGGCGCGGTACGGCCGAGATCGGCTGAGCTGGTGCGCGGCTTGTCGTCGCTGCGGCAGAAGACGCTGACGGTTGTGCGGCCCTTAAGCCCCCCCTTCGTCTTACGGTTCCTGCGAGTCTCGCGGTGGCCCCAGGGAGGAGTTTAGAATAGAGCCTAGTTTAAGGACGGCTTTCGTTGTTTACCCATAGCTTAGAGGAGAAGTCCCTTGGAAAAATATGTCTTGCCCGACCTAGATTACGACTATGGTGCGCTAGAGCCCCATATCTCGGCAAAAATCATGGAGTTGCATCACAGTAAGCACCACCTGGCCTATGTGAACGGCGCCAACCAGGCCCTGGAGGGCCTGAAAGAGGCCCAGGAAACCAAGAACTTCGCGCGCGTTGCGGCCTTGGAGCACGCACTGGCATTCAATCTCTCAGGACACATTCTGCATTCGCTGTTTTGGAAAAACCTGTCCCCGAAGGGCGGCGGCAAGCCAGACGGCGAGCTGGCTCAGGCCATCGACCGCGATTTCGGTTCTTTTGAGGGTTTGAAGGGCCAATTCGTGAATGCCGCCATGACGACCATGGGCTCCGGGTGGGCAGTCCTCGCCTGGGATCCGGCCGGTCAGCGTTTGATCACGACCGAGATTCATGACCATCAATCCGAGATGACCCCCGGCGCCACGCCGATCATGGTCCTCGATGCTTGGGAACATGCCTACTATCTCCAGTATCAAAACGATAAGGCGCGTTTCTTCGAGAGCATTTGGAACGTATGGAACTGGAAGGACATAGGTGAGCGCTACAAGAAGGCGAAGGCCGCCGATGTCGGCTTGGCGGCCACGGTCACTTCTAAGAAAGGCACCAAAGCCTAAGGGCGAGCCGTTGTGGCCGTGAAGCCGGGGGTCCACAGGGCCTGCCTTGTGGACCCCTATCACTTTGCCGAAGACCTCGATACACTAAACCTGCTTTTTCGGCTGCGGAAGGCGTAAGGTTCCACTAAACGGTTTTCTAGAACTCTAGGAGCTTACATGCGTAAAGGGTACGCCGCGTTGGCGGTTATTAGCTGCCTGTTGGCGGCACCGGTTATGGCTGAGGGGCTGTCACCACAGGCCCAGTTGAGTTACAGCTTGGGATATCAGTTCGGCGAGAACGTCCGCCACGATGGCGTGCAGGTACAGGCGCCCATCTTTACTCGCGCGATCCGCGACGCCCTATCCGGCGCCAAGCCCTTGCTGCCGCCCGCGCAAATGGCGGCTGTCGTGGAAAAATTTCAGCGGCAGATGCAGGCGCGCAATCTGGCTATGCTGAAAGCCCTTGGCCAAAAAGAGCAGGCTCAGGGACGTCTCTTTCGGGCCAAGAACGCGAAACAGCCCGGGGTGAGGATGTTGCCCGGCGGCGTCGAATACAAGGTTCTGGTGGCGGGCCACGGTCCGCGCCCGACTTTGACTGACACGATCAGAGCGGACTACGTCGGCCGTTTCATAACCGGCCAGATTTTTGCCAGCAGCAAGAAGGCCGGGGGGCCTGCGGAGCTTCCCTTGAGCGGCCTTATCGCCGGGTTGAAGGAGACCGTTGTTCACATGCCGGTGGGTTCGACATGGCAGATCGTGGTCCCCGGTCACTTGGCCTACGGGCCACAGGGCCGGCCGACCATACCGCCTAACGCCACCTTGGTCTTTACCGTTCACCTCATAGGGATCACGAAATAGGGCGAATCGGCCGGAAGACATAACCCGGAAGACATAAATATAGGGGCCGCAAGGCCCCTATATTTTTATTCAAGCGGGTTCTACCGCATCGGCCGTACATGAGTGGCTTGCATACCCTTTTGGCTTCTGGCGCTTTCAAACTCAACCGTTTGCCCCTCGGCCAGGTTACGAAACCCCTCCCCTTGAATCGCTGAATAATGGACGAACACATCGGGACTGCCGTCCTGAGGTGAGATGAAGCCAAACCCCTTCGCTTCGTTAAACCATTTCACGGTTCCCATTCGCATCTGCGCTTATCCTTTTTTGCATGGAGATAGAAATATCAGAAGCCCTCGCCTCCGATGCCACACTCTAGCGTCCCGACCCATGGTCAGACACTAGCGAAAGTCCGAGGGATATCGATCGCGAGGGTGGATAAAAGAGTAGGACTTAGGGCGCGCATGGCTCGCGATGCTTTGGCGGTGGCCGGGGACGCGGCCGGGAATTCAAGTTCGTACCGGGCTTGCTGCTTTGGCCTTTGCTCGGCAGTATAGGGTCTATGAGAGAGCTCACAGAGCAGAAGGCCGCGGCCTTGCCCAGCGCTTTTTGGCGCGATCTAAAACGTATCTTGCCGGCCGATGGGCTACTCACGAAGCCGACACAGGTCGCGGTGTACGAATGCGACGGCCTGCCTGTCTACCGTGCAAGACCCCTCGCCGTGGCGCTTCCACGTACGCGCGCCCAGGTGGGCCGAGTGCTCGCCCTGTGTTCGCACTACGGCGTGCCGGTTGTGGCGCGGGGCGCCGGCACCGGACTGTCGGGTGGCGCCTTGCCCCACGCCCACGGCATCGTTCTGAGCCTCGCACGCCTTAACCGGATCCTCGCTATAGATCCCCATAACCGCATCGCTCGTTTGGAGCCCGGGGTTCGAAACATAGCGGTGTCCGAGGCCGCGGCGTCCTACGGCCTCTTTTATGCCCCCGACCCGTCTTCTCAGATTGCCTGTACCATCGGCGGCAACGTGGCGGAAAACGCCGGGGGTGTCCACTGTCTGAAATACGGCCTCACCACCCACAATGTCCTCGCGATCCAATTCTTTACCGCAGACGGGGTCTTGCATGAAATCGGCGGCGTGACCGGCGAGGGTCCGCTTGATCTCTTGGCGTTATTGGTGGGGTCGGAAGGCCTGCTGGGGGTGGTGGTGGAGGTGACCGTGCGCCTGACGCCAAAGCCACCCGCAACGGTGGCCTTGCTTGCGGCCTTTCGCTCGCTCGCTGAGGCGGCCGCGAGCGTGAGCGCTGTGATCGAGGAGGGGCTCGTGCCCGCGGGGCTCGAACTCATGGACGCCCTGGCCCTCTTTGCGGCTCAGGACTACACCGGCATCCCGTATCCGCCGGATTCCCAGGCCGTGGTCTTGGCCGAGGTCGACGGAGATCTGGCCACAATCGAGCTCGATGTCGCCCATGTGCGGCAACTGCTTTTGGCGCACGGGGCGTTCGCGATAGAGGAGGCGCGTAGCGAGGAAGATCGGCGCCGCCTGTGGTTGGGGCGGAAGGCCGCGTTTCCGGCTGTGGGCCGTCTCGCGCCCGACTATTACTGTATGGATGGCACGATCCCGCGGAGCGCCCTGGTTCCGGTTTTGGAAGAGATCGGCGAACAGTCTCGTCGTTACGGGTTTCCGGTCGCAAACGTGTTTCATGCCGGCGATGGTAATCTCCACCCGCTTATTTTGTATGACGCCAAGGTTCCCGGGGAGCTCGATCGGGTCGAGGAGCTCGGGGCCGAGATCCTGCGGCTCTGCCTTGCCTATGGAGGAACCATAAGCGGCGAGCACGGCGTAGGAGTCGAGAAGCTCGATGGCATGTGTGCGCAGTTTACGGCATCGGAGCTCGCCACTTTTCATGCGCTGAAGTCGGCCTTCGACCCCCATCACCTGCTGAATCCGGGCAAGGCCGTCCCTACGCCGGCCCGTTGTGTCGCAGCCGGGGGTATGCATGTCCACGGCGGCCGCCTGCCGTTCTCAAGCCTAGAACGCTTTTGAGGGGATCGCGTGACAGCTCACGATGACACCGACAGCTTGGCCGCGACCGTGCGCTTGGCCTATGAAAGGCAAACGCCGCTCGAGATCGTGGGCGGTGGGACACGCCGGCATTTGGGGCGCGCCCCAGAGGGCCAGACCTTACTCCTGAGGGACCACGCCGGGATCGTGGAGTACGAACCGTCGGGGTTTGTGGTCACGGTCCGGGCGGGCACGAGGCTTGCCGATCTTGACGCTGCTCTTTCGCGCGAGGGACAGAGGGTGATGGCTGATATTCCTAGCCTCTCGTCGGCGTCGACCGTCGGGGGCGCCATCGCGGTGGGTTTCACGGGTCCCGGCCGGCCTTATACCGGGGCTTTGCGCGATGGCGTCCTCGGTACCCGGCTCATTTCGGGGACCGGTCAGGTACTGGCGTTTGGCGGTAAGGTTTTGAAGAACGTGGCCGGTTTTGACGTCTCTCGGCTCATGGTCGGCGCTTTCGGGACTCTGGGCGTCATTCTTGATGTGAGTCTGCGCCTAAGTCGCTGCCCGGAAGACGTACAGGTCGTGCAGTTCGAGATGTCGTGGCCGGATGCCCGAGAGCGGCTGAAGCGGTGGGAGGGCGATCTTCCCGTGACAGGCGCCTTCTACCATCGTGGCGTCTTGTCCGTGCGGCTAGCCGGACGACAAGCCCGCGTCGCCGCCGCGGTTCGCGAACTCGGTGGCGAGAGAGGGCGTCCGGAGGCGTTTGCCGAGTTGCGCGATCTCGCTCTCGATTTTTTTCGGGCCCCCGGCAGTCTCTGGCGCCTTCTGGTCCCCCCAGACTCTCCTTGGGACCCCCAGGAAACCTTGATAGATTGGGCGGGTGCCCAACGGTTTTGGATGACCGAGGCTCCGGCGACGGCAATCCGCGAGAAGGCGGCCCAATATGGAGGACAAGCGGTCCGCGTGTGGGGCCCCGGTCGCGACGAGGGCCCGTGGGCCGCTCCTCCCGCTGCGACCATGATGCTCCTCACGCGAGTCAAGGCGGCGCTTGATCCCCAGGCCATTCTCAATCGCGGGCGCTTGTATCCCGATTGGTGATCAGGTGCCGCCGAGACCATGGTCGGACTACTTCGGGTGTGATCGCGGCCATCAGCGCGCCGACATATCGTGATAGACGACATCCACCCAGTGGCGTATGGGCCGATCGCTAAAGCCGGCCAGATGTTGTAGGCAGCCGATGTTCGCGCTGACGACCTCGGTGGGGTCGGCGTGGGTCAGGGCTTGCCATTTGCGCTGCCCCAGGGCTTTTGCCCAACGCGGGTGGCGTAGGGAGTACGGGCCGGCTGAGCCGCAGCACAAGGCGCTGTCGCGAATGGGAACGAGGGTATGGCCGAGGGCTTGTAAAATCGCCTCGACACGACCGTGGCCGCGGAGTCCGTGTTGCAGGCTGCACGGGGCGTGCCAGGCGATATGCCGACGTTGGGACGCGGGGAGCGCGCTTAAACCGGCCGGGTCAATCCATGTCGCGATATCCGCGACCCTAAGCGCAAAGGTCTCGGCGGGCTCGCCGTCCGTCCGGTCCTTAAAAAGCCGCGGGTAATCGCGCAAGAACGCCGCACACCCGGTTGCTGTGCTCGTAAAGCCCTCCCATTCCGGCCTATCCCAAGCCATGGTCGTTTGGGCAATCGTCCGCGCCTTCTCGTAGTTATGGAGGTGGTAGGGCAAGGCCCCGCAACACCCAGGTCCCACCGGTATCGCGCTGATACCGAGCCGGTCCAGCACGATCGCGGCCTTGGTATCAAGATCGGGCGCCAGCGCCGGTTGTACGCATCCGAGCAACAGACCCACCTGGCGGGCATGCCGCGGCGCGGGCCATACGAGCTCCGGTTCCGCCGGGACTATCCGTCGTTGGAGCGGCTTGCCTACCAAGGGCCGGACCCGGCGCGCGAGGCGCATCAGGGCGTTAACCGTCCTCCGGGAACCGAGCGCGGCTTCCGTCAGCTGATCCATGGCCCGCTCGGCGACGTTACGGGTTTTTTCCGTTTCCTCGCGCACGACATCCAGGATTTCCGTATAGTGGACCCCTGCTGGGCACGTTGTCTCGCACGAGCGGCAGCTTAAGCAGTGGTCGAGCGGCGCTAAATCGGCGACTTTGTCAGGGTTCGTCAGCCAATCGTTCATCAAGTAAAGGCGGCCGCGCGGGCCCTCGCGCTCATCGCCGCTCAAGATGTATGTGGGGCACGTCGCGTTGCAAAAGCCGCAGTGGACGCAGGCTCGAAGCAGGGTCTCGGCCCGCAGCCGGGACTCTTTCTGGTGCGTGCTCGTCGTATCGTGTGATGGATTGCTCATGCAGGGGGGCGACCGTATACTTTCCAGCATACTAAAGCGCTAAGGTACGGAGGTCAAAGAACCCTCGGGTTCGGCGCGCGTGGCGAAGTGGCGCCTTTGCCGTGGCGCGTGGCTTTGTCCTACGGCCTCATCTTTATGCGACCCCTATGCCTGCGGTGCGGGCCTCACCTTCGGGACGTGTTGATGACCACCATTGTTGTTGTTCGCAAAGGCAATACGGCCGTGATTGGCGCCGATACGCTAGGCACCTACGGCGATCAGCGGGAGTCGGCGGCGTTTATCAAGAACGCGAGTAAATTGATCGCGGTTGACGACACTTGGCTCGCCGCCACAGGTCACGCCGCCATGGATATGGCCCTACGTAACATCTTTATCGAGACCCGCTGCCGTCGCTCGTTTAAGGACGTCAACGATATCTATAAGACCGCCCTTCAGTTGCATGCCATGCTCAAAGAGAACTACTTTCTAAAGCAAGACAGCGACAGCGGCGAGGACACCTTCGAATCCATGCAAGTGAGCCTTTTGCTCGCCAACGCCCATGGCATTTTTGGCGTATGTTCGAAGCGCACCGTTCTGGAATACACAAAATTCTATGCTTTCGGTTCGGGGGAGCAATACGCGCTCGGAGCCATGCATGCGGTGTACGACTCGGAGGAGGATCCCGAAAAGATCGCGCGCGCCGGTCTTGAGGCCTCGGTTGCGTTTGATACCGGGACCGGCGCTCCTGTTGAGACGCGACGTGTGATCTTGCTCGACCTCGACCGCGGATTGTAGTCCGCGACGGGGTCCTCACGACCCAAGTGGGAGACCGGCAAAGGGTCGCTTCTGTCGTTCGCTACAGTCTGCGCCCTAGGGCCGCCCCGATAAACGCCGCCGACAGCC
>JAJYPQ010000599.1 GCA_021795255.1 Pseudomonadota bacterium | reverse complement strand
CGGGACGGCCAGTCCCGCGACTGGAACCCCGCCAAAGAGAAGCCGGTCGGGGTCTATCAACCCCGTGACATGGAACTGTCACCGGGTGACAAAATCGTGTTCCGCGAAAATCAAAAGGGCGTGGACCGTATAAGGAACGGCGAAGCGGCCACCATAGCCCGCATCGAGGATGGCAAACCCATCGCCCGCCTCGGTTCGGGGAAAGAGGTCGCGTTGGACCCCTCCCAGGGCCAGACCGTGGACTACGGCTGGTGCCGAACCATCCATGCGTCCCAAGGGGCGACCGTCGATCACGTCATCATCGCGGGTGAAGCCTCGCGCACAGCCACCGCGCAAACGGCCTACGTGGCGGCCAGTCGAGAGCGGGACACCCTAAAAATCTACACGGACAATGCATCGACCCTCGAAAAGAACTGGGCGCGGCACGCCGAGCGTGAGCATGCTCAATCCGCTACGAAGGATCGTTCGACCCCCCACCTCGAATCCCTGAAAGAACTGCGCGAACAGGCCCAAGCGGAACTCGGACGCCACGGCGATCTATCCAGGGCGCGGGATGCTGTCCAGGCGCCTGTGTCACCAACACCACCGCCGCCCAGGTCGGCGCCTGAATGGGAGAGGGAACGGTAATTTCCGCCCGCGCAGCACTAGGCAGGACCGGAATAAGCCGGCCCTCATTCACAGGAAACGCATATGAAAACGAAAACAACTCTTATCGCCGCCCTTGTCACTATCTCCCTCACCGGCTGCGCCCTGCCCCCGCAAAACGCTGATGTGTATGCCGGTAGTAGCGCCATGCAAGCCCGCCCAGTCGCCCTGGGGGCGGTCATTGCCGTGCGCCCGATCAAGATCCGCGTCGGCCGCCAGGACGGGACCACGGGCGCGGAGGCCGGCGCGGTTGGTGGGGGAGGTATCGGCGCAGCCCTGGGCAACACGAAGGGCGCCATTATCGGGGCTTTGGTGGGTGTGGGCCTGGGAGCGTTTATCGGGAGCCAGCAGACCCGCAAGGGGGAGTTAGTTACGGTCCGGTTTATCACCGGCCAGATCCGCGCCTTCCCGCAACCCCTGGCCGCACAAGAGCGCCCGTTTGCGAAGGGCGAGCGCGTGGAAGTCATCATCGGCCGGCACGACCGCGTGCTGCCACTGAAGTAAAGGAGGTGTTCATGCCAGTAAAACACAAGAACCGGCCACGAGCTGGGCGAGAACGAGGCGAGGTTCGGCGCTATCCGGCCGCCATGACATGGAATGATCGCCGCCAGCAGTTTCAGACCCAGAAAGGTGGGCGTGCGCAATTCAATCGAACGATGGTTTACCGCCGCCGCAAAATCTAAGGAGAGTCCCATGAAGAGTCCAAATCTGATCCAAAAGGCCCGCGATCTGTGGAACCGCAAGGAAGATCAACGCCGCGCGGACGCGAATAAAGAGGCGGACCAACGTCGCGAGGAAGAAGCGCGACGGGAGCGACAGCGGCGCGATGATCGGGCGTTGGAGCAATTTGAGAAGCACGCGTCGGAATACAGCGCCGACCTCGATGGGCCCACGGCAACCCACCATGCGCAGGATCCGGTGCCCACCGCAGGCTTACCCCACCACCAGTATGACATGGAACCGCTGATCCCCCTGAGTGAAGCCGAAGTTGAAAAGCTCAAGGTCATCGAGGCCGAAGATCCGCAGGGGAGAGGTATGCGCGCCCCGTTCGACCCCCGCACGGTGATTGCCCTGCGTGAGCAGGCCGAAACCGCACAGCAACGGCAGGATCCCAGTCCCCAAGACGACCTTGAGCCTGACGACGAACTGGACATGTAACGAACGTTACAGTGACGCCACAAAGGAGATCACAATGAACATTCAAAACGCCATTCGCGCCCACAACAAGCAGGCCCTCGGCCGGTTCTGGCTGCTCAAGTATTTTGGGGGGCTTGCCCTTGGCATTGTCTTTGGCCTCGCCAGCCTGGGCGCACTGGTGCAGGACTCTGTCCTAGAAACGATGGTGTTTGCCTTGTTCTCTGCTGTCGGCTGGGTCCTATTCGCCCGCGCCCATCGCCGCGCGCGCCGCCTGGTCGGCGGTGGACCCCGAGACGAGCGCCACGAGCGGGGGACTTTCCTACATGATGCGCGCGCCGTGACCCCGCTCCTCGATCGGGCGCCCGGCGATCTCGCGATCGGCGGCGTGCCGTTGCCCCGCAGCGTGGAGCAGCAACATATCCTCATGGTGGGCGCGCCCGGATCCGGCAAATCCGTGGCGCTCAAGGCGATGATGAAAACGATTCGGGAGCGTCACCGTGACGGGGCCGTGATCCATGACCCCACGGGCGAAATGGTGGCGTTGTTCTATGATCCCGCGCGCGATCTCATCATCAATCCGCTCGATTCCCGTCACGCCCCCTGGTCGCTTTGGACGGACTTGATGCCTGGGGAGGAAGCGGCGCTCGCCAAGGCCATCATTCCCAGTGCCGAAGGCGATAACCAGTATTTCAGTGATGCGGCGCAAGCCACACTCGAAGTCCTCTTTCAGCAAACCGACACCATCGACGATCTGGTGATGGCAGGCTTAAGTGAGACCAACGACCGATTGATCGAACGCCTGACGCAAGCCGGTCTCGGCGGCCTTGTGGGGAGCAGTAAGACCTTTGCTTCGGTGCGCGGCAACATGGCGCCGTATCTGCGGTCTCTCGCCTTGCTCCCCCATACCCCGCGCGGAGAGGGCCTGACCCTGAAAGACTTCTGCGCCGATCCGGCCGTCCGGTT
>JAJYPQ010000598.1 GCA_021795255.1 Pseudomonadota bacterium | reverse complement strand
TCGCCGAATATGTCCTTCCGGCCTTGCTCGGGGAGTTCCAGAATCGGCACCCCGATGTCCGCATTCGATTGAGCGTCTCGAACTCGCTTGGGATCGTGCATATGGTCGAGAGCAATACCGTCGATATCGGTGTCGTCGAGTCGCCGGTCGCTAATAAGAGTCTGGCCGTCGAGGTCTGCTGGCAGGACCAGCTGGTGTTCATTTGTCGACCCGATCATCCGATGGTCGGCGTAAAGAGCGTACCGGTGCGGGATCTTCTCGAGCTGCCTTTTCTGGCACGCGAGGAGGGCTCAGGGACCCGGGAGGTCATTAGCGACTATCTCGCCCAAAACGAGCTTCAGTGGCATGATCTCAACCTCAGTATGGAGTTTGGAAGCCCGGAATCGGTTAAGAGTTCGGTCGAGGGGGGTCTGGGCGTGTCAATCGTTTCGAAGGCGACAGTGGCTAAGGAATTGAAGCTTGGGACCCTGGTGGCGCTCCCCCTTGATCCTCCCATTGAGCGACCGTTCTCGTTTGTCTATCAGCGCCAGAAGTTCCGGCTGCGCGCGGTCGAGGAGTTTATGCGATTCGTGCGCACGCGCTGCGATGAGCAACAGGGGCGCTTGGACGAGCCTCCCCACAAGGCCTTGTCCGTATGAAGCAGTTCGCCGTCGTTCAGCACACATACTCGGAATTCCTGGGTCTCATCGAGAACCAACTCGAAAAGCGCGATATCGGTTTTGCTTATTTTCGGCCGTTTGTGGGCCAGGACTTGCCAGGGAGCGCTGGTCCTTTTGATGCCCTTTTTATATTGGGCGGCCAGCACCCCCCGAGCGACCATAAGAACAATCCCTGGCACGACGACGAACTGAAGCTTGTCGGCATCTTTCGCGAGGCGAAGCGCCCGGTCGTGGGGCTTGGTTATGGCGCGCTCTTGCTCGCCGAGCACGAGGGGGCCGATCTCTTAAGCGAGCCCTTCCAGAACGCCTACTGGACCACGGCCCACAAGACTGAGGGCGGGCGCGAGGATGCCCTCGCCCAAGCGGTGGACGGGCGGCCGGTACTGGTGATGGCGAACGGGGGCGCGACCCTCCCTGCGGGTATCGAGCCCATCGTGGTCGACGACGACGGTCGCTGGATTGCTATTCGCCCCGATCCCCTGGCCTACGGCCTTTTGTTTCGTCCGGAACTGAAGCCTGGCATGATCGAAGATATGATTATGGAGGCCAAGCGCAAGACGCCAGCCGATATCGCCGACTTGTTGGCGCAAGCGCGCCACCATTGGCGGGATATGCAAGAGACGACAGATCAGGTGATCGTGGCCCTAGTCAAGGAGCTCGACCTCATGGTCGAGCGTCGCAAGATGCCGGTCTTTCGTTTAAATATCAGCGAGTAAGATATGGATCGCCTCGAAAAGCGCTTGCTCACGATAGTGCGTGATTTGCCCGAAGACGCGCAGGCCCAGGTACTCGCGTTCGCGGAATTTCTTCTCAGCCGCTTGGCGATTCCGCCGGCACCGGTGGAGCCCATCGCAATTCCGCGCCCGCGCGAGGAGAGCGTGGTGAAGGCCATCAAGCGGCTGGCGGCGACCTATCCGATGCTGGACCGCGGCAAGATGTTAAACGAGACCTCGACGCTCATGACTCAGAATGTTTTGGGGGGGCGGGAGGCGGGCGCAGTCATCGATGATCTCGAAGCCCTGTTTCAGGCCCAGTTTGAGGCCTATCGGAAGCCCCAGGGTTAGCGGCCGCTCCTCACTCTGATACACTCCCTGGTTCTATGGCGACAGGCATTAAAATTTGCGGCATCACCCGCCCGGCCGATGCGGAAAAGGCGGTGGAGGCGGGCGCGCGGGCCATTGGGCTCGTCTTCTACAGACAGAGTCCGCGGGTCGTGGATTGGGCCGTAGCGCGCGCGATCGTGGCCGCGTTACCGCCATTTGTGGCGAGTGTGGCGCTATTTGTGGACGCGCAGGCGAGCGAGATCGCAAAGATCGTGGATTATGTGCGGCCGACGACCTTGCAGTTTCATGGAGCCGAGTCCCCCGAGGATTGCGCCTCCCACGGCTTACCTTATCTTAAGGCGATACGGATGACCGATGATGTCGACTTGCTTGCCGCCGAACGTCGGTACGAAGCGGCACAAGGCCTGTTGCTCGACAGTTATCAAAAGGATCGTCCTGGTGGAACCGGTCGCGTGTTCGATTGGAGCCGAGTGCCACGCGGTCTCCGTAAGCCGGTGATTCTCGCGGGGGGGCTTAACGCCGACAACGTCCAGGCGGCGATCATCGCGGTGCGCCCTTATGCGGTCGACGTGAGCGGCGGGGTGGAGAGTGCCCTGGGCGTCAAGGATCACGGGCGCATGCAATTGTTTTGTCGCCGAGTGCAGGAGGTAGTGTGAGTTACGACCAACCGGATGAGCACGGCCATTTCGGGGTGTACGGGGGGCAGTTTGTCGCGGAGACCCTGATGGGTCCGCTCGCGCTCCTTACTGAGGCCTACGAGAACGCTCGCCGAGATCCGGCTTTTCAGGCCGAATTGGCCGCCGATTTTAAAGATTATATCGGACGTCCCTCGCCCCTCTACGGGGCGCGTCGCCTGAGTGCCGCAGTGGGCGGGGCGCGCATTTATTTAAAGCGTGAGGACCTAAATCATACCGGCGCGCATAAGGTCAATAACACCATAGGACAAGCTCTGCTCGCGAAACGCATGGGCAAGAAGCGGCTTATCGCCGAGACCGGGGCCGGTCAGCACGGGGTGGCGACTGCGACGGTGGCCGCGCGCC
>JAJYPQ010000083.1 GCA_021795255.1 Pseudomonadota bacterium | reverse complement strand
GCAGTGCCTACAGGAACTGATATATAACCTCAATATCCCGTCGCGGTGGGGCACCCAGACGCCGTTCACCAATCTGACATTCGACTGGACGTGTCCCGAGGATTTGCGCGACCAAGTCCCGATCATAGGTGGCGAAGAGATGCCCTTTACCTACGGGGACCTCGCACCGGAAATGACGATCATCAACAAGGCTTACCTTGAGGTCATGGAAAAAGGCGATGCCAAAGGGCGCGTCTTCACCTTCCCCATTCCGACCTACAACATCACCAAAGACTTCGATTGGGAAGGCCCAAACGTCGAACGCTTGTTTGCGTTGACCGCCAAATATGGTCTCCCGTATTTCCAGAACTTCCTGAACTCCGACCTTGAGCCGCACATGGTGCGCTCCATGTGCTGTCGGCTCCAGTTGGACCTGACCGAGCTCCTAAAACGCGGCAACGGGCTTTTCGGATCGGCTGAGCAGACCGGTTCGGTAGGGGTAGTGACCATCAATTGCGCGCGCCTGGGGTACATCCATCGGGGCCGTGAAACCGATCTATTCCTTACGCTCGACCGACTCCTGGAGATGGCCCGCACAAGCCTCGAGATCAAACGCAAGACCATTCAAAACTATATGGACCAGGGGCTTTTTCCCTACACCAAGCGCTATCTTGGGACCTTGCGCAACCACTTCTCGACCATCGGGGTCAACGGCATCAACGAGATGATACGCAACTTTACCGCCGACGCCTTCGACATCGTCCACGCCGACGGCCATGCCCTGGCGTGCCGCTTGCTAGACCATATCCGCACCCAGCTGGCGCGCTTTCAAGAAGAGACCGGGCACCTCTACAATCTTGAGGCGTCGCCTGCGGAAGGCGCGACCTACCGGTTCGCGCGCGCCGACCGTCAGCGCTTTCCGGCTATCATCCAAGCCGGCACACGCGAGCGTCCTTACTACACAAACTCCTCGCAACTGCCAGTCGGCTTGACAGACGACCCGTTCGAGGCCCTCGAACGGCAGGAGGACCTGCAGAGGCGTTACACCGGGGGCACGGTCTTGCATCTTTACATGAACGAGCGACTTTCGAGCGCTACTGTCACGCGCGACCTTGTGCGCCGAGCACTTACACGCTTTCGCATGCCCTACATTACCATCACCCCAACCTTCTCGATCTGCCCGCACCACGGCTATCTCGCGGGCGAACATCAGTATTGCCCGACGTGCGACGCAGAGGCTTTTGCACGGCGGCATACGCAAGCAGCCCCCTAGTCAACACCAGGAGCCATCTATGAAAACTCAGGAAACGGAAATGCCACCACAGGCCTGCGCCTTACGCGAAGACGAACGCCAGCTCTGCGAGGTCTGGACCCGCGTAATGGGCTACCATCGTCCGGTGGCCTCATTCAACGAGGGCAAAAAGGGCGAACACGAGGAGCGCGTCTTTTTTCAAGAAGGCCGAATCGGGGCATGACGCTTCGCTTAGGCGGCTTGGTACCCTGGAGCACTATCGATTATCCGGGGCATCAGGCCGCCGTTTTATTCTGTGCCGGTTGCCCATGGCGCTGTCGCTACTGCCACAACAGCCACCTCTGGGACCGCGATTCCCGAATAACATGGTCCGAAGTCGAGAGGCTTCTTGCCAAGCGGCATGGGCTTCTGGACGCCGTGGTCTTCAGCGGCGGAGAGCCCCTAGCGCAATCGGTGGCCGTACGTTCGGCGTTGATCGAGATTCGCAGATCGGGTTTTGGCACTGCAATCCATACCGCCGGGGTCTCGCCTCGGCGCTTCGCACAGCTTTTGCCGCTGGTCGATTGGGTCGGATTGGACGTGAAGGCGCCGTTCTCGCGCTATGCCGCAGTGACCCAACATCAACGCAGCCACGATGCGGCCCGCGCGTCGATCAGGATGCTGCTCGCAAGCGGCAAACCTTACGAGTTGCGCACCACAGTCCACCCGACCCTACTTTCAGACCGCGACCTGATGACCCTGGTCGCAGAACTGGTGGAGTTAGGAGCGGACCATTTGACCCTCAAGGACTTTCGACCCACAGGCTGCCAGGACACCGAACTCAAGACACGTTACGCGCCTTGGCTTACACCGCAACTGCGCCAAGATCTCCTGGCCCTCATGCCCGCCATAGACCTGCCGGCCCCTTAAAGCCTTAGCCCGCGCCTCCGCTCGCCCCCCACACACCGCCCATGATGACGATCACAGCGAGCACCAAGAGCACCCGGTGACCGCGCAAGAGCAGCATGTGGACACGCGCGGGATCGCGTTGCGCCATCTCGGTCATTCTTCTGTGGAGAAAGAGGGGTTCTGCTAGGAACAAGAGCAAGGCAAAAAGAGTCCAAAGGCCGATCATGCCGTCAAGCCAGGCCCCCTGGGGTCGAGACAAAAGACCTATCAGTCGCAAGCGAAACAACAAGGCCGCGCCGCTTAAACCCGCCGCTACAACAAGGACACGGGCCTGCGTCGCGAAACGACGTTCGATCTCACGAAATACGGCGAAACGGCTTGCGGACGGCCATGATGTCAGCATCGGTAACGCGACTGTAGTGACAAACGCGACACCGCCTATCCACAGCACCACCGACAAGACATGCACGGCCAGCAACAGCATCGTAATCGACATAGGATTTATCCGGGGCGCCCATCAAGGCGCGGTGTCAGAACAATATAACTGTAACGAAGAGCCCAGGGCATGAGCATCAACACAGCAACCGGGGCCGCGATAACGCTTAAATTGATGGTGGCGAGACGATCAACGACGGGAAAGGCGGCCGCTATGCGCAAAAACGCCGCTACCTGCACGCCGATTAGGGCAATCCAACTGACCTGATCACTGTGCAGGGTACGGCCCGAGTGTCCCCGAGCAACACGAGTCACCATGGCAACGACAAGACTCAAGGCAAACCCCAAGCCGAGGGCATGCAAAGGGGCGCGACCCATGACAAAAAGGTCGAAGGCCTGGGCTAAGTCACGCAGCGCATACAGGGCATAGGCCCCTCCCAGCCAGGAAAACCCGATAAAGAGCAGCAATAAAAGCCCCTCGCGGATCACATCCGGCCGAAACCAAAGCCACAGGTAGTACCAGGCCCCCACTGCCAGTGCGCCGTCCACTGCAGCGCGCGCAAGCGGCGCATGCCAAAGGGTCAAAGCCAGGTGGGTCGCCATGCCGGCTAGGAACGCAAGCGGGGCGTTGGGAGACTGGATGGGGCGCTGATAGGAGGGTAAGGCCTGGGCGCAAAAGAACGGGATCATGCGATAGGCAACGCCCAAAAGCGTCGGCGCGAGAAACAAGAAAAGCCCGACATGGACCGCCAGCGTCACAAGGGGCGTACTGGCCTCATAAAATCCCCCTCCATACAGGAGGAGCCCGAGTATCTCGGCTGCGATCGACACATTGAACACCATGATCCCCCGACGCGCCGCGACTCGTGCCCGGCGGTAGACACGCACAAGATTTAAGGCGAGCCAAGCGTCGCCTATGGCCATAATGACGGTGGCTGCGGCCAGCTCAGGGCGCCCTAGTATCAAGCCCAAATAAACCGCCGCAAGCCCCGTGACACGAAGAACGACCGGGCCGCGATAGTCAGACCGGCTCAAAGCCTCGGTTTGCATCCACCGCGGATAAGTCGTCGTCAAAAATCCGAAGATAAAAAACGGAAAAATGCCATACACCATCAAAAACCCGTGCACGGCGATTGCGGATACTGGGAGAGGCGGTAGGCGATAGGCCGAGGCAAAGGCCCCGGCGAGCCAAAGCGACCACAGTGCCAAGGCGAGGAGGACCTGTACCAAGCCGGCCAGGAAAAAGGCGCGATGCGGCGCGTCGAATAGGCGCATCGTTTAGGCCGACGACAGCGGGCGCAAGGCCCGACGATAAAACAGCGCCGCCGAAGCCAGATTGAAGCCTAAATCCGCGCCGGCGCAGATCAAAAAGGCGGCCGCAAGCGGGGTGGCGGTACGCCAAAAGATCGCGCCCAGCAAGGTCGCCAAGGCGAGCAGGTGGATGGCGAAGTGAGTCATCATCCGACGCCTCGATACTATCCCTTGCATGAGCCAGGATGTTCGGCCGAGCTGCCGTTGAAGGTGCAGCCAGATCAAAAACGGGACGATCTTATAGAGCATGCCGTTGATAAAAGAGGCGGCGGCCCCGAGAATAATCAGGACTCCGAAGACAAGGGGCCAACGCGGCGACTGCGCGTGCCCAAGCACCAGAAAAACAGAGATAAGGCAGGCGGCCAGGAGACTCACAAGAGCAAGGTACCAAAAATAAGTCATGGCGTCGCGACGGGGCCGCCCGCGCCTTAAGAGTCGATTCAGAATAAACGCCGCGCTCACACCTATAATACCCACCATTCCAAGGAGAAAAACCTTCACAAGATCAGGGGAGCCCGCTCCCGCTAAGCCCCACAACACCCCGATCGCAAGCCCGAGGAGAATCGGAGCGACCCACGTCCCGAGCCGACGAGACCACGACCGGACCCCCTGAAACATCGGCAGGACTTGCCAGGCCACACCCGCCCAGAGGATAAAAAACCCAGTGAAGGCCCATACCGGATGGGTGAGGGACAAGAACGCGGCCGGGGCGTGGCCGCGCCCCAAAGAAATCACCATCGTAAGCCCCAAACTTAAGGCGACCGCAAGAGCGATCAGGGCATAGCGCATAACAAAAATCGTCGTGTGCCGGGTGTGCGCCCATAAGGCGATAGCGGTCGGGACCAGAAAGACCGCCGTCGCCAATCCCAGAATGATCGCGGCGCCCGCAAACAAGCCCGTTCGAGAGAACAAGAAGGCCGCCGCCAAGACCAGGGCCCCGAGTCCGAACCCACTTTGGACAAGAGGAGCAACAAAGGACAAGCCCCGTACCGAATGCCCGGATAAAACCGGCAGCAACTGAAACATAGCGGCACTCGCCGTCATAATTAAAAAACCAATCGTCACAAGATGGGTCGCCGCAAGCAGACTCGGGGTGTCACGATTCATCAAGGCAGAGGCGCCGCCATGCCATAGCACAAGGCCTGCGGCGGCAACAAACCAAGGGGCGACCAGGAATGCCGAGAGCACAGGCCCCAAAGGCGGGCTCTCGTGTACGGACAGCATGCGGGTATCCATGGTCTGGGGTCGCCTTAAGGCCTCGTAATCAAGACCTCGTAGACGATCTCGTCGTCCAAAGACACGGGCTTTGACTCATAGCGAAACCCGTGCTCGGATATAAGCCCGTATAAGGGGTAAGGCTCACGGGGCACACGCAGGCGCAGCCGATCTCCGGAACGCAAGGATAGTATGGCGCGCATGGCACTCTCCAAGGGCTCCGGTGGCGGAAGCTGACTCACATCGAGAAAATGCTCGTTACCCGCCACCGTCCCGGCCTCTAGGGCCGCTATGAGCGCTGGCGCGCAATCCGCGAGCAGACTGTCGCTCAGGGGATACAAAACATGCTCCTCTTTGACGTGATGCTGCTGAACCAGAACCGTCAAGGTCTCTAATAGCGGGCCGCAGATGTCGGCTCCTACGGCCGCCCGCAGCGGCGTCATAAGGGCGCGAATAGCGTCATGCTCTTGACGCATCACAGCAAGCGGACCTTCGTGCGCCATGCGCTCCTCGAGCACCGGAAACAAGACCCGCTCCTCGAGCTCGAGATGGCAATCCATAGCATCGCAAAAGCGGCCCTGCGCCTCTCGCCCGCCGACTGCGCCGCAGAGGTTATCGACGGCCTCCAATAAACGATCCAAGTGCCGATGTTGGTTGGTAAGAACCTGGGACAAGGCGATGTCAGACACGTCTACACCCTCGCGAAAACCAGGCCTTATTCTTTAGTATCCGTCCACGCGCGCCCTTGTCCTGCGTCAAGCCTGCCAAAAACCGGTGCATGGCCCCGAAAATGGGCCCAAAAAGGCACGGGAAACCCGGCCAGGTCCTAAACGTTTGCCAGAACCCGCCGCGTGAATAGCCGCGATCCTCCCCCCTGACCGGAGGAATCACCAGGGCAAGGCCCGTGACTTGCGTCTTGATACTTATCAAAAGGCTCCTATTCTTATACTCTCTTAAGAACGGCGGTCGCGAACAGGAAATCGACGGTCATAGCCCCCGAGCGGAAAGAAGGTAGAGCGGTCCATGTCCATAACAAGTTTTGAAGCGAACCTGAAGCACCGGTGTTCAAGCTGCAGCCTTCGGGAGATTTGCTTGCCTCTCGGCCTTGACGCCGAAGAGATGTCCAAGCTCGATGATCTCGTGAAACGTCGGCGGCGCGTGCTCTCGGGCCAGTCCTTGTTTCGCGCCGGCGACCCCATGCAAGCCCTGGCTGCGGTGCGCACCGGATTTTTTAAGATTTACGAGGTGAGCGCGAGCGGTCAAGAACAAATCACGGGCTTCCCCATGAGCGGCGAGTTGATGGGGCTTGATGCCATCAGTACCGGCGCCCATAGGGGCAACGCCGTCGCCCTCGAGGATAGCGAGGTCTGCGAAATCCCGTTCGCCCGCCTCGAAGGCCTGCTGTCCGACCTACCGCGTCTCCAACGCCAGTTTCATAAATTGCTGAGCGGTGCCATCGCCACAGACCACACCTTGGTCATGATTCTCGGGACCATGACAGCCGAACTTAAGGTCGCGGCCTTTTTGCTCAATCTGTCCGATAGGCGGGATGAGCGCGGTCAAGATCCCCTAGAGATCCCGCTGCCCATGTCCCGGGAAGAGATAGGGAACTATCTTGGCCTTAAACTTGAAACCGTAAGCCGCATGTTCTCCAAACTTCGGGACCAGGACCTCATTAGCACCCTCGGGCGCAAGACGCTCATCCGCGATCGTGAGGCCCTAAGGGCGCTCTGTCTTCAGGGGTCCTGCGGCGCCTAGGGGCATGGTCTCTTGGCCACCGACTTTCTGCGCCCGCATGAAGCGCTTATGAAAAAAATCGCCCTTCGAATGAGCGGGATACTGCTCGGGCTCTACTTGGGGTGGGTGGTGGGGATCGGGTACTACTCGGCGCATAGGGCGATCTGGAATGCCCAGAGCCGCAGCTTCCTCCACATGGCCCTTATACCCGTCCTGAACGATCCGAGCGTCTTTGCCTTTCACGCCCTGGCTGACCCACGATGGCGCAAAGCCTTAAACCGCGATGGAAGGCCGCTCGTATCGCAGCTTACAGAGCTTGGGCCCCTGCAAGCCTCCCAGCTGCGCGGAGGGGCTGAGCTCGCGTGGTTTCATAAGTTCGCTATCGTGGCCCACTACCGCCTACGCGGCCGGTTTCGCAACGGCACTGGGCTTTTTCGGATAGTCCTCATAAAACGCCACGGAGCCTGGCGCATTGCTGAACTTCGGATCGTGAGCAAAGGCCGATCTTCCTAAAGATCGCCGCTCAAGAGCGGGCGCGACGGGATCACAATAGGCCGCACGCCGATCGTCTTTCCCCGTCGTCCGTTCAGCCTCCGCGTCCCCAGACAAACACCTGCCCAACAAAACCCCGCCCGAAAGTCCGAGAGACCTCGGACCGATAACAGTCGGGCGACCAGAACCGTATAACAGCACAGCACGGTCGCTTTTTGGCCGCTTGATCGCATACAGACCAGATGAAGAGGATAGCCTATGCCATGGAAGGCGCGAATTGCCGGCACTTTGCTTGCCTGCGCGGTCCTATCTGCCTGCCAAGGCGGGGGAAGCAGCAACACAGGGGGGACATCACCGACGAGTGGAGGGCCGGCTCCGACCGGGGTCCAACAGTGCCAGGCGGTCACAGCTCACAGCGCGGCCCTAATGACTGTCGCCACGCCCTCGGCTCCGCCCACAAGTGGCACAATTCAGACCTCTCTGGTCTTGGTTCCCGAGGGACAAAACAGCCTGGGGGTCTATATACGCAACCCCTGGACAGGTGCCCTCGTGGATCGCGGTTACGTACCCACCGGCCCAACCCCGGGCGCTGTCGCGGTAAGCCAAGGCCAATACGTTTATATCGCGAATAGCGACAGCACGATCTCCCAATACCGCTGGGACCCGTCCACAGCCCAGCTCGTCAGTGTGAGTCCAAATAATGCCCCTAGCGGAGGAACCGGGGTCTCCTCGCTCGCGGTGGTCGGGGACTTTTTGTATGCCCTGAACACCAATGGCACGTTGAGTACCTTCCAAATCGAAAGCACCGGCGCCCTGATATTCGACAGCTCTATCAATAATACGGCGCCTTTAACCTCTTTGGCGGCCGGCCCCAGCGGCATTCTCTACGGGCTCGGCCAAAACACCATCGTAAGCTTCAGTGCCGGTACCAGTCAGCCGCGCGCCATCGCCACCACAGCAGTCGCTGGCCTTATTACTGGCACTACCAATGCCGCGGGTATGCTTTACGTCCTCACCAGCACCATGGTGACCGCCTATAACACGAGCGGCGGAACCTTAAGCGCGCAGGATAGCGTGCCCCTACCAAGCGGGCTGACATCGACCGCGCTCGCCGTCGGTGTCAATCAACTCGATGTCGTGGGTACCGGATCGAACGGAGCCGAGGTCGTGAGCTTTCCGCTCGTAAGCGGGGGCATTGCCTGTCCGACATCAGCGGTGTTTGGGCCAAGCGGCCAAACCAGCGGCGCTGCTCTTTCCCCAGGGGGCCATTACGTGTACGTCACGAATACGACCCGCGGCGATCTTTTGGCCTATACCGCGACGACAAGCGGTGCGGGTCCGCAGCTCACAGCGGACGTGCGCACCCGCTCAAACCCTCGGGCCGTTACAAGCCTCGTGACGAGCGTGACCGTGGCCCCGCAACTGCTTTATGTCATCAATCAGTCGGAAAATGAGATTGCCGGCTACACGGTCGCGCCAAACGGGGCGTTAAGCCAAAGCCCAGCAACCACGCAAAACACTTGCAGCTCCTGCAGCACGCCCGCTAATACCGGCGCTAGCGCCTTTGCGATGGCGCCTAACGGTCGCAGTCTCTACGCCTCCGATTGGGCCCAGGCGGGACAAGGGGACGTTACGACATTCAGCATAACGGCCAATGGCAGCCTTGGGACTCCAAGTTCGATTCCGGCCGGCATGAGCCCCATGGGGGTCGCGGTCGACCCTTCGAACCGGTATTTATACGTCGCGAACAGCGACTTTATTAACGGTGATGGAAACACCACGAGCGATAACGGCCTCAATACGGACGGCGCCGACGATGGCAGTAACGGCCAAGGTACTATAGACGCTTACGGGCTCACGAACGGCACTCCCGCGCCGCTCGCAGGCCAGTTTACAACGAATACCGGCCTCTATCCCATGCTGCTCACGATCGATCCGACCGGCCGCTTCCTTTATGTCTCTCAGTATGCGGCTAACTCTATCGGTATGTTCTCGATCAACTCCGGGACGGGCGTACTTACCCCTCTTGGCTCCGCAAACTCCGGGGCCAATCCGTGGACAGTAGTGGTGGGGCCAGCTGGGCGGCATGTCTATGTGAGCGACAACGGATCCAACGTGTCCGTCTACCGGATCAACGCCACAAGCGGCGCGCTCTCTCCGGCGTCGATTCCGACCTTAACGGTCTTCGGCAATCCACTCGGGCTCGTTATAGGGCCTAAAGGTCGGCGGCTTTATGTGGCCACTCAGAACGGGACTGTCGATGTGTTCACGAGAACCAATCCACTTGCCACCCCTTCGTCCTGGAACCCCACACCCATTTCTCTGGGCAACACCTATACGAACGCCTATGGCTTGGCAATCGGTAACAATGGTAAGGGGCTGTATGTTGTCGACAACTGCTCGGGGACTTCGGGCACCAACGGGACCGTGCAAGAGATCGCGATTCCAGCTTTTAGCGCCGGGCTTTCGCCCTCGAACTATACGCAACTCGGAGCTGTCGACACAGGCGCCTGCACAGTCGAAGGTCTAGCAGGGGGAGGATTGGGTTAACCTAAAAAAAGCAGTTGGGCCCTCACATCGCCAGTTTTCCGGCCAGCCTGAGGGCCGGTGGCCCTGTCCGTCTCCTGAGGAATTTCGCAAACGCGCGTCGCAAGATGAGCGTGAGGCGTTCGGTGTCGGTCAACTGCTCCGCAGTGGATTTGAGTGAACTGAGGAAGGCCGCAAGACGGGTCAGCACGGCTTGGATGGCGGCCTGTTTCGCGTGTTGGCTGGTAATCGTGAGCGTGGTCTGTCCGCCGTGTTGGGTCTTGGTCGCCACCCCATGGAGTAAGAGCGGTCGACTGGTAATCGCTTCATGATGTTTATGGGGATTCGCGAGCCGCACGAAGAGGTTCCACCAGTTATAAACGAGGGCCACCATGGCGGCCATGAGACGACAGCGTTTAAGATCGTGAGTCGTAAATCCACCCCATCCCCACTGATTCTTCAATTCATCGAAATTGTTCTCGGCGTCCGCGCGGTCACGGTAGAGTTGCGCCAGCGTGCGCACTTCGTAATCGGTGGAGGTGACCAGGACCGCATACTCATAGGCCGCGGCGGTGGCTCGGCTTTCGATGAACGCCAGCGTGCCCTGCGGGTCATCTTGGGCGGCTATGAGCACATCACCTTTGATCTGGCGACGCAGAACGATGACGCGCCGGGGGCGGCTCCAGCCCGAGAGCTGAAGCGTGTCTTCACGACCTTGCCAGCCTTGGCCCGCCTTCTCCCAGTCGGGGTGCGTAAAAAGGCGGGTCACCAGACGCTTCACGTTCTTGGTGAGACGTAATTTCGTGAGATACGGCTGATCGCGGACTTCGGCCTCGCGCAACACGGATTCATTCCCATAGGCGATGTCACCGCGTAACAAGGCGGGACGCTCAGACGCGGGTAAAGCATCGAGCCAGGCCCAGATGCCGGGCATGCTGTGCAGAGGGGCGCTGGCGTTACCTGGCATCACCTCGACACCGAGGGCGAGCCGCGTGTTGGCCATCAAGGCGCTGTGGTAGCTATGCGAGGGGCGTCCGGGTTTGTGGGGGTTGTAGCCCACCACCGCGCCTTCTTGTTTCCCATAGAGGCATTTGACCGTAGTGTCGAGATCCAAGATCCAGGGTGTGTCTAGCAAGGGCTGCGTCGTCTTGGCCAGGTGCCGACTCAACCACGAAAGACCCGCCAACTCTTCGATACGCACCAAGGCCCTACGGGCGGCATCCTCCGACACGAGCTTGTCGACCCCGAGAAGCTCCGGGTGGATCGCGTCCTCACGGATGCCGGTGATGTGCGCGTAGCGATGATGTCCCGCCAAGATCGACAAGAGGAAGGTGGCGAGTACCGCACGCTTGTCCGGCGCATTATTGCTGACGTAGTGCAGCGGGCAGTCCTTCACCCAGGCATCGAACACGCCACTGACCTTTAAGAAATCAATGAAGAAGGGCAATTGCCCAAGCGGCGTGACCGCCGCTTTCGGATCCCACTCGACGTGGATACGGCCCCCGAAGGTGTCGACCGCGACCGGTTTTTGGGCCTTTAAAGCCTTCCGTTTGGCTTCACCCATGGGGGGAGTCCTCCGCGCTCATCAAAACCGCCGCAAACCGGCGTCGGGATTAGCTTTGACCGGCTAGGAGGTGAAGTCAACTGCGGTTTTTAGGGTTAACGGATCCAGCCCTATTCCGGGTGAGGCACCATGAATAGGAGATGGCAATAAGAAAGGCGAGGAGAAGTCTCCTCGCCTTTTTGTTTTCACATGCGTTGTCTGTTTTTACATGAGTTTGCGGGTGGTCTGCGCGGCCGCAGCGCCCATGCCGCTTTTCACATGCAGCTTATCTTCTGGCGGCGGCAATACCGCAGGGACCCCAAGTGAGGCTGCCCACAACTCGCGGGCCCATCCTTTGGCGTGATAGAAGTGGCGGTCTTCCTGATCTTCCACCTCATCGTAGGCCTTCTTTAGGATCTCGGCATCGCGGCCTTCCATCTTGCTCGCTACCTGCCCGATCAACTCCCAATTCATGTGGTCCTTCATCTCGGCCATCGCTACAGACTCAGCGGCCACGATCTCGGCTTGGCTCCTCACGCCTGAGTTTAAAGCCGCCTGCATGCCCTTTACGAGGGTCTCGGCCAAGCTCCGGACGATTTTTCTGCCACTCGTGTCGCGCTCGGCGTTGACACCGAACTCGGTGCATATATCCTTCAGTATCTTCTCGTGCTTGCGAGTTTCTGTAAGATACTTTTCCCACTCCTTACGCAGGTAGG
>JAJYPQ010000597.1 GCA_021795255.1 Pseudomonadota bacterium | reverse complement strand
CAGCGAGCAGGATGCGGTCTTAAGAGACACCACGACTCGCCGCGTTATTCTCGCTACCGCCGTCGCGCAGAGCAGTATCACCATCCCCACGGTCGACGGCGTGATTGACGCCGGTCTTATGCGGGTCGCGCGCTTTGACAAGGGTAGCGGCATTACCCGTCTCATCACTCTACCGGCCACCCAGGACGTGAGCGACCAGCGCGCGGGCCGGGCGGGGCGCGTTCGGCCGGGCCGTTGTCGGCGCCTCTGGACCGAGGCCGATCACCGGGGGCGCCCGCGGTTCGCGAGTCCCGAGATCGAGCATGCGGATCTAGGTCAACTCGCCTTAGATCTGGTCGCCTGGGGCACTCCCGATGGCGCGGCGCTCCCTTGGTTGACGCCGCCTTCGGTTCCGGCGCTTCAGGAAGGCCAGAGACTCTTGAAGGCCCTCGACCTTGTGACCGAAAAAAACGAATTGACCGTTGCCGGTCGATTCGCAGTCACATGGGGAACCGCGCCGCGGCTTTCAGCGACGATCTCCAGGGCGCAGCCGGCACACAAGCCGCTTGCCTGCGCGGTGGCGGCGGTGCTCGGCGAACGGGATCCGGTGCGCGACTTCGATGACTGCAGCCTTGAGGCGCGCTTAAAATGGTTGCGTGAACACCCGCGCTCGGCGCCGGCGGGGACCCTCACAAAGCTCGTGCGTCGCTGCCATGTACCACCTTGGCGCGGTGAATACGAGGCCGACGCGGATGTTCTGGCCGGGCTTTTGCTGTTTGCCTATCGGGACCGGCTTGCCTTGCGGATCGAGTCCCAGGACCGAACCTTCAAGCTGGCCTCTGGACAGCGGGCGCAGGTCTCGCCCCGTGACCCTTTAGGACGGGCTTCGGCGCTTATCGCGCTTACAGTCGAGGAGACGGCAGACGGCATCTGGATCCGCGTGGCGATCCCGGTCTCGCCGCGCGTGTGGGCGCAGGCGGTCACGAACTATAGTGAGGAACGCTTCCTTGTGACTTGGCACGAACGCGATCATGCCTTGAGCGCTCGCAGGGAACGGTTTCTGGGTGCTCTCGTCTTGCAGAGCGTGCCGGTGCCCTCGCCTCCGCGGGCAAGCCTTCAAGGGCCCTTAAGCGAGGCGGTGCGCCGTTTTGGGCTCACGGCCATTCCGTGGACCGAACAGGCGCATGCCGTGAGGGCGCGCATGGCAAGCCTCAATCGTTGGCAAGCCGAACAGCCGTGGCCCGATGTCAGCGATGCCGCCCTGGTGGCGACCGTTGAGCAGTGGTTGGCTCCGGCACTCGAGATCTTGCCCGCCGCGGCCCCCATGACGGCTTTGGACATCGCTTATGGCTTACGTTACGGCTTACTGTCGGCGGCCCAACGGACCGCTCTCGAACGGTTAGCGCCCCCGGGTTTGCGCTTGCGGTCCGGGCGCATCCGGCCGTTACGCTACCAGGACGCAGCGCCTCCTATCCTGGTTGCTCCGGTGCAAGAGTTTTACGGGATGGCGAGCGTCCCGGCGATCGCCGACGGTCGGGTAACCCCGGTCGTGGAGTTGTTGTCGCCGGCCGGCCGGCCCTTACAGGTGACGTCCGACCTCGGTGGCTTCTGGCATACGATTTATCCCGAACTTAGGCGCAGCCTCGCCGCCCGCTACCCTCGCCACGAGTGGCCACTTGATCCCCTTTCGCCCCCTCCTCCGCGCCGAAAGACCTAGCATTTAATCCAAGGGCGGTAAACAAGGCGCGGTCGGCCGCCACCGCGGGATTGGGGGTTGTGAGGAGCGTATCGCCGGAAAAGAGCGAGTTGGCCCCGGCGAAGAAGCAGAGCGCCTGCATCTCGTCGCTCATGCCCTGGCGTCCGGCCGACAAGCGCACGCGGCTTTTCGGAAGACACACACGCGCGACGGCGATGGTGCGTACGAACTCCAGGGGTTCAAGGCTCGGCGCGTCCGCAAGCGGCGTTCCCGGCACGCGTACCAAGAGATTGATGGGCACGCTCTCGGGGGGCGGGTCCAAGGACGCCAGCTGGGCAATGAGCCCGGCGCGGTCCTGCCGGGATTCGCCCATGCCGACGATCCCGCCACAGCAGACTTTAAGGCCGGCCTTGCGTACTCTCGCAAGCGTCGCGAGCCGATCTTCGTAGCCCCGCGTCCGGATAATGTCCCCATAGAACTCGGGGCTTGTGTCCAGGTTGTGGTTGTAATAGTCGAGGCCCGCTTCGGCGAGTCTTTCCGCCTGACCGTCTTGCAATAGGCCGAGCGTTGCGCAGGTTTCGAGCCCCAAGTCGCGAATGGCCGCGATTATCTCGGCCACGCGCGTCAGATCGCGCTCTTTCGGGCCGCGCCAGGCAGCTCCCATACAGAAACGGTCCGCGCCATCGGCCTTGGCGCGCCTTGCCGCCGCCACCACCTCGTCCACGCTCAAAAGCGCATCATCGGTGATGCCCGTGTGGTAGCGGCGCGACTGCGGACAGTAGCCGCAGTCTTCCGGACAGCCCCCGGTCTTGATCGAAAGCAGGGTGCTAATCTGGATATCGGCGGGATCGAAGTGCTGGCGATGGACGCTATGCGCTTCCCACAGGAGCTCAAAAAACGGCCGCTCGAAGAGCGCTTCGACGGTCTCTAAGGTATGGGTCATGGATCCTCCTGCGCTGACGCTACGACGACCGTCGTCCCCTGTCAACTTTCATGCCGCCGCTTTTTTGACGAAGATTTGAGCGCCCGATTGCGGTATAGCTAAAACCGAATTCCGTGAGGCGGCCCGGGTCATATTGATTGCGTCCATCGAAGATCCGCGGGGTC
>JAJYPQ010000082.1 GCA_021795255.1 Pseudomonadota bacterium | reverse complement strand
GACGGCCTGCGAGATGATCTGGCGGATGGCGTGATCGAGTTCCTCGTCCGTTTTGCGCTCCCCCGGGGTGTTCTTGGCAAGCACCGCGCGCACCGCCTGGAAGAAGCCGACGTCATCGCGGATGTTCAAGGCGGCGGTGGCCGGGACCGCGAGCGCAAAGGCCTTCGATAAATCGGTGACCGCACGCAAGAGGCGTGCCTTGCCGTCCTTGTGGGAGAGGATATGCTCCTGGGCGGCCGGCAAGAGCGAGAGCCGTTCCTGGGGGGTGCCGCTCGTCCATCTTGACCAGTCGAAGTGATGGAAAAGGCCGCGGCAGATCTCGTAGTACTTGAGGAGGACGGCCACTGCTTCGTCCTGGTCAATAGCGGTTTTGCCTTGGCCCCCGCTTTCGGTGTAGATGGCCAGGGCCTGTTTGAGTTCCTCGGCGAGCCCGAGGTAGTCCACGACGAGCCCGCCGGGCTTGTCCTTGAAGACCCGATTGACGCGGGCGATGGCCTGCATGAGGCCGTGGCCGCGCATGGGTTTATCCATATAGAGGGTATGCAGGCTCGGGGCATCGAAGCCGGTGAGCCACATGTCGCGGACAAGCGCGATCTGAAAGGGATCCCCCGGGTCGCGGAAGCGCTGGGCGAGTGCTTCCCGGCGGGGTTTGTTGCGGATATGGGGCTGCCAGTCGAGCGGATCGCTGGCCGAGCCCGTCATGACGATCTTCATGGCGCCTTGATCGTCGGACTCCCCGACCCAGGCGGGGCGGATTTTCGCGATCTCATGATAGAGTTCGAGGCAGATGCGCCGGCTCATGCACACGACCAGGGCCTTGCCGTCGAGGGCGCTCAGGCGGTTCTCGAAGTGTTCCACCAGATCCCGGGCGATGAGGGTGATGCGGGCCTTCGCGCCCACCACCGCTTCAAGGCGTGCCCATTGGGTCTTGAGCTGCTCCTTGCGCTCGATCTCCTCGCCTTCGGTGACTTCCTCGAACCTAGAATCGATCTTCGGGCGCTCGGAGGCCTTCAGGGCGATCTGCGCGAGCCGGCTTTCATAGCAGATCGGCACCGTGGCCCCGTCGGTCACGGCGCGCTGGATGTCGTAGATGCTGATGTAGTCCCCGAACACCGCACGCGTGTTGGCATCCGCCTTCTCGATCGGCGTGCCGGTAAAGCCGATGAAAGAGGCGTGCGGGAGGGCATCGCGCAGGTGGCGGGCGTAGCCGTCGATGAAGTCGTACTGGGAGCGGTGGGCTTCATCGGCGATGACCACGATATTGCGCCGTTCCGACAAGACCGGATGCCGGTCGCCCTGCTTTTCCGGGAAGAACTTCTGGAGGGTCGTGAAGATGACCCCGCCGGAGGCAACCTTCAGTTTCTCGCGTAGATCCGCCCGGTCGGCAGCCTGCTTCGGCGCCTGGCGCAAAAGCTCCCGGCAGCGGGCGAAGGTGCCGAAGAGCTGGTCATCGAGATCATTGCGGTCGGTGAGCACGACGAGAGTGGGGTTTTCCATTGCCGGGTGCAGGATCACGCGCCCGGCATAGAAGGCCATCGTGAGGCTCTTGCCGGAACCTTGCGTGTGCCACACCACCCCGACCCGCCGGTCCCCGGGGTCGCCGCCCGCCTGGGCACCCGGCCCATAGTGGCCGGGGGTTTCGGCGACGTGGGCGGCGTGGACTTGGGTGGCCCGCAGGGTCTCCTCGATGGCAACCCGCACCGCGTGGAACTGATGGTAGCCGGCGAGCTTCTTGACGAGATGGCCGGGGCCGGAAGACCCTCCGCCCAATTCTTCGAAGACCAGAAAAAAGCGCATAAGATCCAGGAAACGGCGCGGTTCCAGGACGCCTTCCAGCACCACCTGAAGTTCGGATAACGATGCCGGCGCGTCCTTTTCCCCGGTGATGGTGCGCCAGGGCTTGAACCATTCCTTGCCGGCCCCGAGGGCGCCGATGCGGGCCTGGGTGCCGTCGGAAACGATGAGCGCGGCGTTGGTGGCAAAAAGGGCCGGAATCTGGGCCTGATAGGTCTGCAACTGCTGCCAGGCGGTCCAGATGGTGGCATTTTCATCGGCCGGATTCTTGAGTTCGATCACTGCCAGGGGCAGGCCGTTCAGGAACACCACGACATCCGGGCGGCGGGTGTGCTGGCCTTCGGCCACAGTGAATTGGTTCACGGCGAGCCAGTCGTTATTGTCGGGCTTGTCGAAGTCGATCACTTTGGCCTGGGCGCCGGCGAGGGAGCCGTCCGCACGGCGGTATTCCACCGTGACGCCATCAACGAGCATCCGGTGTACGGCGCGGTTGCGCTCTAGGAGTGACGCCGCATCGGTGCGGGTCAGTTTTCGGTAGGCATCGTCCAGAGCCTCGGGCGGGAGGTCAGGATTGAGACGTGCGAGTGCCTGGCGGAGGCGGCCTTCCAGCACCACGTCCCGGTAGTTCTGGTCGGTGCGTTCGGCGGCCGGCATGCCGGATGCGATGTCGGGACCGTAGAGAACGGCGTAGCCGAGAGAATCCAGCCAGGCAAGCGTAGCTTCTTCAACAACGGATTCCGTAAACGTCTGACTCACCATGACGACGATCTATACACTCCTTTCTCGACTGAGGGAAGCAATCGCGGCTTTGAGGACTTGCAGACAAATTTCCGCTGTGTGCCTATCTTGGTTAAAGCGTGAACTCATCTGCTGGTATGGGTGAATGTAGTTCCTGAAGTCTCGAAGTCCATGGCTAAATTTTTTTACATCCAGCCTGAGATAGCCGAGTTCGCAAGCAACATCAATAAACTGCGCAAGTGTCCATTCATGCAACTGCTTCACGTTATCCGCTTTGTCTTTCGGGCTATTCGGGGCTTGATTGAACTGCTGTGGATTTGCGCTCGCGACGCCGAGCAACACCCATTCGACAATACCGCCGCAGTGGAACCTCACAGCCAAAGGAGAATCCGCCCTCAGGCAACGAATAGCTTCGGAAAGTCTTGACTCAAGAATCGGCGCCAAAGGGCCGGAAGCCGGAATTTTCTGGAACGCAATTGGGCCGAAGTCTTGTTTGAGAAACTCTTGCCCAGACTCTCTGGGCAATACGGACTTTCCGACTAACCGTTCGACTACTTGCTTCGCCCGTCCAGCAAGAGCCGTTTCCTTGGGGTTTGGCTGCGGTGTTTTGTATCGCCAGTATTCCAAAAGATCAGAAAGCGCTTTCCCAACAAGGGGGTCTGCCTCAAGCTCAATGAAAGCTCGTAGCCTTTTCGCCTTCGAGTCTCCTTTCACGGCATATTTGTCTGAGTAGATGTCGACGCGAGTACTCTCTCGGAAGAGCTCGCTAAACGTCCGATTCGAGAAATCCATTACATAACCACTGCCCATTCCGAACAGTTCCTCAATACAGTCTCTCTCCAGCATCTTTAGGCCGCTCATGCAGTCGCTTCAGCGAGGCTTTCAACAGCATTCACCCATAGCTCGCCGGCAGCGATGCCCGAGCCGTGAAGGACTACGTTGCCGAGAGACTCAAGCCAGGCTAGAGCGGCATGTTCGACGACGTATTCGGTGCGGATGCCGCTAGCCATTGATCTTCTTTCGGCTTCCCGCTTTGAACCGCTCAGGCGACCCCTTTACCAGCTCCAGCTCATACCGTCTCCGGTCGAGCACTTCCAAGAACCCCATCTCATGTCCTTCCGCGACCGTGATTTTCCCCTTCGACTCGGCGAGTTTGACGCCTGTCTGCTTACAGAGATTTTTGAGCAGAGCCTTGTCAATACTCTTGGTCTCCTTTTGTCCCCGAATTGATGCCAGATACCGGGCAGCACGTGGATGCTTGCCGGCGAATGACTCGATGCTCTCGAACCCCACGAACGCGAGGTCCGTGGCGATCGCCTTAACGTTTTCCGGCACTGCATTGAGGATCGCCTGTTGAAGGTGTCCGGCGAACTCGAAGCCGCTCGGCCGGAGGATGTGAACGTAGGCGCTATCGACCAGCAGGTCAAAGTCGCTGTCCAACTTGAACACCGTGTCATCAATGATCTTCAAGGTATCGTCCAGCATTCGAACAAGATGATTCTTGCTCTTGAGCACACCCTTAAACTGCGTCGCGCGGCGCAGCGCTGTCAGGCGTCGCCGCTTCTTGTCGGTCAAGCGAGCGAAATAGCAGAAGACGCGAGTCGGATCAGACAGCGCCTTTGTGTTGATGGTCAAATTGGTCGCCTTATGTAGCTGTCGTACCGACACTGCCAATTCGTCGTCAAACGGGAGGTAAAGGTACTCGGTAGCTCCGTGCTTCTCCGACGGCTGATATCTTCCTGGGCCGTCCTCATCCCTCTGCATCGCGCCCCAAGTCGCCTGCGCCATCTCGCGCACGACACTCTGCACGCCGGCATCAACGGGCACAGCGACAAAACGCTGGCTGTCGCCGTTATCGAGTCCGACACCGAATTCCGTAACCTTTACGTTCTTGAAGTCAAAGTCTAGCCTCATTCGTCGGCCTCCATATACACCGTGTCACTCAACCGATAGGCAATAATCCGGTCGCCGGGGGTAAGGCTTACCCGGCGCGTGATTACAGCCTGGCGGGACTTGCCCGTCAGCGGGCTGCCATCAGCCGGCGGGTACACCGTGAAAACCCGCAGGCCACGAAACGCGAACAGCAGGTTCATGTAGTGCAAATTGAGGTGCCAGAACAGAAACACTATGAACGCTAGCGCGGCCAGCGTTGAGCCCAGATCACGCCAGGTGCTGATGTTCTCCGAGTAAAGCGGGAGCAACATAGCAAACAGGTAAACAAGAATGTGATCGCGGTGGTCGTCAGCCGTACCGACCGTCAACTCGCGTTTGTCGGACTGCCTCCTGGCCGTACGAATTCGTAGCCAGAGGAACGCGTTCGGGATGATCACCATAAGCGTGCAGAACCCGATGAACCAACGATCGGGGATCAAGCTGACGCCTCGGATTGCCCATAGGATGAACAGCGGCGAGATGCTGCTCAGCACCATCAGCAGCCGCGCAGCCTTGAGACCTTCGCTGTGCGTACTGAAAGAATCTCCCGCCATCAAGCCACCCCCCCGATAAACGGTTCGGCGTCCTTTAAACGCAGCTCGCCGGAGATGAGCTTCGGCAATAGCGTGTCACGAATGGTGGAGAGAGTGCGCGAGTGTTGTTCGTTGGACTGGATGTGATCCAGAACCGAACAAGCAAGGTTATCAAACACACGGGCCGCTGCCGCCGTTGGGCAAACAAACTTGTAGGACGGGACGGCCCCTTTCGCAAGATGCAACACTGTCGTTCCAGTAGTGTGCGCGTATGTATGGTCAACAAACTCCTGTGTTCCCATCAGAAAGTAGAGAAATGATCGAGTAATGCTTGTAAAGCGCGGGCGCACGATCATAGTGTCTAGTGAGGCGACGAGCGCCTTATGTACGGGACTGGCCCTTACAAGCACAGGCCGCCCGATTACCTCTGCGGCCTGCGTAACGTCGGTACAGGCAATAACGAGTTCGCCGGGGTTCACGATTTGCTCCGGCCTATAGGTTCCAGTGAAAGATTTCAGACCATCCGGACGGTAGCCCCCACCACGCGCGAAAGACTTCAGCGTGACGAGTGCCGTGTTCGATTCAGCAAGCTCTTCGCTTTTGTAGGAACGGCCCTTGATTGTCTCGACCACATCGCCGAGAATGGACACATACCACCCCCTCGGAATCTCCCCCAACTCCGAATCCTCAAACGAATCCGGAAACAGGTCCGCTATTTCTTTGGGAAGCCCTGTATCCCGCCCCTCCATCTTGGCCCGCACCGGATCAAAATCCACAAACCACGACTTGAAAAGCGCCCGCGCCATGGCCTCCAGCGTCTCGTTCATCCGCCGGTTCAGTTCGATCTTGTCGTCCAGCGTGCCGAGAATGTGGGCAATGGCGCGTTGTTCGGCTAGGGGCGGTACCTCAAGGTCTTGAATGTAAACAGCGGCGCGCGTGGTTGAGGGTACCGGGGATCCGTCGTCTATTTCGCCCAACTTGTAGTGCTTAATGGCGTAGTAAAGCCACCGCATATCGAGATCAGTTTTCGGCACCACGTAGTACGCGGTGTCAATAACAAAAAATGGGTCAAGCGAGTATTCAACGCCTCGATAAGCTCCTTTGCGTCCAAGTATGACGCCTGGCCCAGGCGCAAGCGGCTGCGCCGTCCAGCCAACAGCTCCATTGCTTCCGAATACGCGGTATTTGCCGTGCGCAACATCGTAGTCACGGAGCGCTTTACCGTACTCCAGCGATATCTCCTCACCCCATGTCGTTGAACGCCACTCACCCACCATACCCAATCTCCCTCAGATTGGCGACGATAGCGCCATCCAGTTTCGCGGATTCCTTCTGCTCAAGAAGGCTCACTGCAAACCGCCACCGGCTCATTTCTCCGCCCACGGCGCGAATCCGATAGGCCGCTTCCTCTTCGGCTCCGGCGGGGTCATCAGTTCCCGGATGGCGTTGAACACGACGTGGAACTGGGTGTCGTACTTCTTCTCAAGCGCCGCGAGCTTGCGGGCAAGTTCTACGTTCGAGGCGAGCATCTGACGCAGGCGTACGAAGGTACGCACAACGAATACGCTCATCTCGACCGCCCGCGGCGTATTGAGCACCGAGGCGGCCATGATGGCGCCATGCTCGGTGAAGGCATTGGGCAGTGTCGGGGAAAACTTCAAGCGCGTGAGGTGGTCGCAATGTGCGACCACCTGGGCTTTCTCTTCGGCCGTGAGCGCAAACAGGAAATCCGCCGGGAAGCGCTCCGGATTGCGTTTCACCTGTTCGTTCAACCGCTTGGTGGGGACCCCGTAGAGCTCGGCGAGATCGGCATCGAGCAGGACCTTATGCCCGCGTATCACTAAGATGCCCCGGGCAATCCGCTCCTCGGGGACAATGAGTCCGGACCGTTTGGCTTTCTTAACCGCCATAGCCGAGCGCCTTGAGGTTCGCAGCAATCGCGGCATCGAGCTTCGCGGCTTCTTTCTGCTGCTCCCGCAGCGTCGCGGTCAGCCGCTTCATCTTGTCCTCGAACGGCTCGCCGCCGTCTTCGGCGGCTTCGGCGCCGACATAGCGGCCGGGAGTCAGGACGTGGCCGTGCTTGCGGATCTCGTCGAGCCTGGCGGCCTTGCAGAATCCGGGAACGTCTTCGTACTCGCCGGCCTCCTTATCCCCCCGCCACGCATGGTAGGTGCCGGCGATCTTCTGGAGATCCTCGTCGGTGAGTTCGCGGTGCACGCGGTCGACCATGGTGCCGAGCTTGCGCGCGTCGATAAAAAGGGTTTCGCCCCGCCGGTCCCGGAATCTTCCGTTCTTCTTATTCCGGGCCAGAAACCAGAGACAGACCGGGATCTGGGTGGAGTAGAAGAGCTGGCCGGGCAGCGCGACCATGCAGTCGACGAGGTCGGCTTCGATGATATTTTTGCGGATCTCCCCTTCGCCCGACTGGTTGGAGGACATGGAGCCGTTGGCGAGCACAAACCCGGCAAGCCCGGTGGGGGCTAAGTGGTAGAGGAAATGCTGCACCCAGGCGTAGTTGGCATTCCCCGCGGGGGGTACGCCGTAGACCCAGCGCTGGTCGTCCTTGAGCAACTCACCACGCCAGTCGCTGTCGTTGAAGAAGGGATTGGCCAGCACGTAGTCGGCCTTGAGATCCGGGTGCTGGTCGTTGTGGAAGGTGTCCCCGTGGGCGATCTGGGCATCGATCCCGCGGATCGCAAGGTTCATCTTGGCGAGCCGCCAGGTGGTGTAGTTCGACTCCTGGCCGTAGATGGAGATATCCCCGATCCTGCCGGCATGGGCCTCGATGAACTGCTCGCTTTGCACGAACATCCCGCCCGAGCCGCAGCAGGGGTCGTAGACCCGGCCCTTAAAGGGGGCGAGCATCTCGACGAGGACCCGCACTACGCGCGAGGGGGTATAGAACTGACCGCCGCTTTTACCCTCGGCACTCGCGAAGCGCGCAAGGAAGTACTCGTAAACACGGCCCAAGGTGTCCCTGGCGCGGTCGGCGGCACTGCCGAGCGCGATATCGCTCACGAGATTAATGATCTGCCCGAGGCGCTGCTTGTCGAGGCCGGGGCGCCCGAAGTCCTTCGGCAATATCCCTTTAAGCGAGGGGTTGTCACGCTCGATGGCGGTCATGGCGTCGTCCACGAGTGTGCCAATGGTGGGCTGCGGGGCGCTCGCCTTCAGGTGCTGCCAGCGGGCTTCTTTCGGCACCCAGAAGATGCTGGCAGCGCGGTACTCATCGGGGTCTTCGGGGTCAGCACCGGACTTTTTGTCGGCTTCGAGCTCGGCGTGTTTCGCCTCAAAGGCATCCGAGATATGTTTGAGGAAAATGAGCCCGAGGACGACGTGCTTGTACTCGGCTGCGTCCATGTTGTTGCGCAGGGCATCGGCGGCAGCCCAGAGCTTCGCCTCAAAGCCTACGGTGGCGCCATTAGTAGTACTATTCTTCTGGGCTTTCCCCTTGCCGCGCGCCATGCGTCCTCCCCCAACTTATTATATTCATCATACCGCGTATTCTCAGGGGATTATAAACCGGGTCCGGTCGCAGCGCATGGGGCGGGGCCCGAGACCCCGAATCTGCGGGTGGGAGACCTCGGGCCCGGTCCGGGAGAGGGCGGCCTACCACCCATACTCGCCAACCCGGGCGCCCTGCACGTGGTCGACGTACCCAGCGGGGCGCCAAATGGCGCAGCGCCCGGTTTCGGACCATCCCCGATGCGGCCTCCGCCGCGCACATGTACGGAACGCGCGTCACGATCTGAAGCGCGAGCGTTTCCGTGACGGGGATACGGCTGCCGGCGGGTGCGATCAAGCCCGAGGAGTCGTAGAACCGCACCGTCTTGCGCACCATACAGGCGAATGCGAGTTCGAGTTCGCTACCGGGCGCTCCCGATGGGGCGCTCGAGTACGACGCAAAAGCATTTATGGGGCTGGTTCGGCGTGGCGTCCTGGAGTGCATTGCCTGGGACATGATCGCGGGTTGAGCGCGGGCGCCCTTTTGGCAGGCCCTCGTATTTTCCTGTGCGACGCCAAAAACAGGCATCCTTGTCTACAGAATTATCCGCAGAAAATTGTGGATAAGCTTTTATCACCGCCTACGTCCCTTCGCGCCTCTCTTCGTCTGTCGTTGGCTAGCCTTTTTGTCTCGCGTCCCCTTGCGCTTTCTCGCCCCCTCACGGAGCTTCTCCTTCGCGGCCGCCAGGAACTCCGACACGACCGCATCCGCCGGAGCAAGCTCCCAGCGATTATTTTTATAAGGGTGAAGCACCGGGAAGGTGCGTTCTTGCAAAACGCGCCATATCGCTCTCTTGGTGGCGCTATTCAAAGAAAAAGGGACCTTCGGCTTTTTCAGGGGGGTGGCCTCCATCGCGAGCTTCGTCTCGTCACCTTCACGCGCCCCACCGCACACAACATGGTGAACATACATCCACCCTATATCGCCACCCTGGATGTTCGGCTTTCCGTTCCGATAGGCATTCCACCCCAAGACCCAGTCGCCCTCCTTGATCTTGTCATTCTCGAGAAAACTCAAAGAATCTGAGCAATATTCGTCGAAGTTCTTCCCGATTTCTGGAATCGCTCTGCGAATGGTGTCCAACTCGTATCTAGGTGTTCCTCCGTAATACCAGACGACATGGATACGATGATTCTCCGTGTCTAAATCATAATCAGTGAGGCTTGGGGCTCTCGTCCTATCCACAGTCAGCCCACGCTCTATGGCGATCCGCCACTGGCGCTCCAGCTTATCAATAGCCGTTTTCTTGGCACGCGCGGTCTGATATTGCCGCTGCGCCATATCTTTGAGGCGCCTCCATGCCGCGTCGAGGGAACGCAGAGTCTTACCGTCCGTCACGTGGATGGCCGCCTCTTCCCGCCCGCCATCGCCTATGCCGTTCTGGGACAGGTTGCAGCTGCCCACCAAGGCGCCCTTCGTCCCCAAATAGATCTTGGCATGAAGGGTGTCCAGGAAATGGACCTTGTCGTCCCCAAGCTTTTGCATAAGTTGCCGAATGGCGCGCGGGTTCGAACCGAACGTGGGGGATACGATGATTTCTTTGAGGCCCTCGGCGGCCACGTAATCCTCCCACTGGTCACCAACGTAAGCGACCGCAATGCAGTGCGGTTTGATGGTGCCAAGCGTCTTCCGAATCGCGGCGGGATTGGTCAGCAACGTCATACATCCTCCTCAATGGTTTTTGGTTATCGCAGAACGCCTTCAAGCTTTTGGCCCTGGTACCCTACCTGATACCCTATTCGTCTTTCCGGATCAGACCCGTGAAACCCGCGACCCCAAGCAGCATGAGCAGCGTGATCGCGGCCCGCTGAAACGTTCGCCAACCCACAACGGCGTAATAATGCCATGGCCCTCCTCCTTGCGTCGGCTCGGGCAGGCGCCAACCCGATACGACCTTTGTTGCGATAACGGGAATCGTCTGCCTTAAGGAGTACAGAAAAAGCCGGAATCGCGAATAGTCGGCTTTTGTACTGCCACTGTTTCAGCTGCTCTTGGGGCAAGCTCGCCGTCTATGGTTTCCTTATCGCGAGTAACCCAGATAGGCTGGCCAACATGAGGGCCGCGTCCTCCCGGGTCCACTCCTCATGATGGCTATGGGGAGCAAGATTGGCGCACTGGCGCAGTTGCCACCGCAGATCGTCCAATCGCTCCCTCTTTGATTGCGCCTCGAGGTCTTGGCGCGGCGGCGCCCCAGGCCTTTTGTCGACCTTTTCTCCCTCAATAGCCTGCCATGCGTCCAGGGCTTTGCGGACGGCGACTACGCACGCATTCCATCCGGTTGTACCGCCAGCCTCGAAATGCCGTCGCGCTTCGTCCATCGCTTGCCACACCCCTGTCCATTCCGTCGCACGCGCAGCCCCCAAGGGAATCTCCACACAGAGGGTTTGCGAGAGGCCTGCGCCTCTCATGGCGGCAACCCAGGCCTCTTTTGGGAAGTTGACGCGGAGCTGAGGCTGTATCGCTTCTGGCATGGTGCGAACCGCGATTTTGCGATTATTCTTTTGGTCGACCGTCACAGTGAGGTCTTCTATCAACTCCACACTGCCACTGCATTCAAGGAAGAAATTGACGTCGCCGCCGTTGCGTTCCCGCTCGAACCGTTCAAGCGCCCCGATGCGCCCGTGCCACTCTGGATAGATGGGTGTCCGTGATCCCGGCTGAAGCAAGTGATGGCTTTCTCGATCAAACGCGGTCCCCAGCAAGGTTACGCCAGACGAGAACGTGGTTTTTAGGTCAATGCGCAAGTTTGACAAGAAAATCGCCTTGGGCGGCACGAGCGCGTGAAAAACGCTTTGGGCCCCCGGTCCTGGACGCGGGGGGGGGGGATACCTCAATGTTGGTATTCAGCGTCAGCATGAATCCATCAGCCATGGGCCGCATCGAGAAGCCCGCCCTGCTTTCCTCAAACTCCCATGTCGCATGATACTCATTTGGATGCCGCCCAAATCGAAACGATTCTCGGACGGTCATATTCTGCTCCTTATGTCGTTTACTCGAGGCGCACGTCGCCTTTATCTCATATGACCGCGCGCTGCGCACGCCACGCTATCGCTTTCTGTTCCAGTCTTTGGTGCCCCCACACCGCCTGTGCGTGGCGGCTTAGACTCAAGGGGTCGTCGCAACACGGGTTTGCGTTTGTGAGTATATCAGTTCTTGCATGGCCTCGGCAGGGGTTCGCCACCCGAGGGTTTTGCGAGGCCTTGGGTTGAGCGCGGTCGCTACCGCATCGAGGCTGTGTCGAGCAGAATGCGCTTGGGGCACACCCCATAGTAATGGACCACAATTCTTGGACACTAGCTTAGGGCAACTCTGATTTAGTCCATACATACAAGCCGTTATGGTACAATAGCCCCAGTCAAAAGGGATAAAACGCATGCGCCAGCTCACCTTAGCTACCGGCACCTTCGAGACCCATAGGAAGCCCACCCGTCGCGAGAAGTTTCTTTCGGATATGGAGAAGGTGGTGCCCTGGCAGGATCTTTGCGCCGTCATCGCGCCCTATTATCCCAAGGGCGAGAACGGCCGACCGCCAGTGGGCTTGGAGCGCATGCTGCGCATTTATTTCCTCCAACAGTGGTTCAACCTCTCCGATCCCGGGGCTGAGGAG
>JAJYPQ010000596.1 GCA_021795255.1 Pseudomonadota bacterium | reverse complement strand
GCCTCCGTCTTGTTATATGAGGCGGTCTGGGTTCTCCCGGTCAAGCCCCCGCGATCTTCCGAGCCTTGCTTTCCAAAGCTCATGGCTAGACAGAACTCCGAGACCGGAAGCGATTGACTCAGTCGACGATGGCGCATGGGCGACTCCTTTGTCTTTCGTAGCGTGGCACGGAAAACGCCCTCGACTGCCTCTTGCGGGCCAAGCCGCCAATCCTCGAGAAAATCAGCCTCGATCATGATAAAAAGAACCGCGCATCCCGGCAAGCGACAGGGAACGGTTGGGCTGGGCTTTCTTTAAGCGGATGGTCGCGGCAAGGCGATTGGGACATAAATATCATCAGAACGAAGATGGCCTCGTTCGGAGATGCAGGGCCTAGGGCGCCTTAGGCGTCCTTATGGCGTGTAAATGGCGGCTCTTCACCCAGATTTTCGCTCCCTCATTTCCAGCTTGAGCCGACAGCGTGCCGCCGCACGGAAGGCGCAGCCACGAAAGCCGACAGAGTCGATCGCCATTGTCGTTGAGTTCGCCATCCAACACCAGAAGTTCCATGCCACGATCAAAGGTCTGCTCTATCTCGATTCCCGGCTGCCATTCTTCGACTTGAACCGTTTCTTGCGCATCTTGAAAGAGGGGAGTGACCGCTACCCCGGTACGGGTTTTATCGGCGATCCGCCCCATTTTATCGATGTTGGTGATAAGGGATGTGCGATCATCGGGCTCGCATTGCCAAAGCTTGACAAAAATGACGCAGCCCGGCGTCGAACGCGGCGTATGTCGGGTGCCGGGAGGATTGCGCACATAAGACCCGGCCGGAAAGTCACCCCGCTCGTCCTCGAAGACGCCTTCTAGCACCAGAAACTCCTCCCCGCCACCATGGGTGTGGGGCGCGAACTGACTGTGGGGCGCATAGCGCACGAGTGAGGTGGCGCGCGCCACTTCCTCGCCGATACGATCGAGCATGCGCCGCTGCACACCGGCGATGGGGGAGTCCACCCAGGGCATGGCGCCCCCATGCATGACGACGCGTTGGCTAAAGTCCGCATTGATATCCATAGTCGTCTCCCGCTCACGACTCTTTAATGATTGTGGTCCGATTGTAAACCACTCTTGGGGACGTCCTGGGTCAAGACCACGACATAGGCAGCAAAGACTTTGCGGCCTATGTGCGCCTTGGCCTATGGCTCGGATCGAAGGGCCCGCACCCTATCGTCAGAAGTCGGCGTGGAGGCCTACATAGGCCCCCTGAGGCAAGAGGCTTAAAATAAATGGGTTGTGGCGCTGGTGGGCGTAATAGCCGCTCAAGGCACCAATGACCGCCCCGGCCGCCACGTCTGTTTCCCAATGTCCGTGGGCCCGCACGCGGGCTACCATGTCGAAGGCCGGTACGGCGGCGAGCGCCCAGATGGCAGGGTCGCGGCGCTGGTACGTCAATATGAGCGGGGTGACAAGCGCGGTAATGGAAGAGACGTCGCCGCTCGGAAAGCTTTGGGAGTGGATACCCTGAAACCAGAGATCGGGATTGTTCGGGCTTTGCGAGGGGCGGTTGCGCTGGAAGGTGAACTTCAGTATTTGCGTAGAGACCCCGGCCAAGGCCGCGGCATCGAGACTTTGCCAGAGCGTATGGCCAAGACGCGACTGTCCGCCCTCCCACAGGGCCGCCCCAAGCGTCAAGGTAATCAGTTCAAAGGGGAAATTCGGGGTTTTGGCGATGGCGTAGACGCCATGCGTGTCTTGCGAGACCGGGTGGTCGAGATGATAGAGTCCCCCGTAGTCCAAAAGGCCCAAGGCGATACCGGCGACCGTCGTATCTTCGACCGCCCCCAGTGCCGACGAGGGGTGGGCAAAGGCTGCTGCGAGACTCGTGTGGTGGGTTGCCACCGGACTCGCGAGGGCGCTGGGCGGGCCTATGAGACCGAGCAGGACAAAAATGCTTACGAGCCACCCTTTCTGAGACATATTCCCTCCTTCCTGGATTGACCATTCGCTAGTTGTGACGGGGCCAGAGGCGGCGATCCGCCGCGTGATGGGTCCGTTCGGACAGACCCGCGAATAGGGACCTTAGGACAGGTAGGAACGACTTACAGGTCCCGACTCGCCTTCTTGGTGCCGAGCTGGCCTTCGCTAAAAGGCCTGTTGTTCAATCGATAGCACAGCGACCCCGGGTATGACAACCGCGGTTCCGAAGAAAATCCCGGCGCTTGCCTTTTTTGGGACGCACGCCCAGGCCCCGATCCGGGTCTTCTACGCGATCAGGCCGACGTTCGAGTGCGTCCGGACACGAGGACAGATCCGACAGCCTATGACACAATGCCCAAGCCACACCGCGACGAGGCGGACTTTGAGCCAAGGGGTGGGGCTGGGACGTGCACAAGGAGAGATATGACGATTCTTGTCGGGTTGATCATGGGCTCCCGGTCCGACTGGGAGACCTTGCGGCACGCCGCTATAACCTTGGATGATCTCGGTGTCCCCTACGAGGTTAGCGTGATCTCCGCGCATCGGACGCCAGATCTCCTGTTTGAGTATGCCGAAGGCGCCGAGGCCCGTGGCCTTCAGGTCCTGATCGCCGGCGCGGGCGGGGCGGCGCATTTGCCGGGCATGGCGGCGGCTAAGACCACACTGCCGGTGCTCGGCGTGCCGGTCCTATCACAGAGCCTCAACGGTCTTGATTCCCTGCTCTCGATCGTGCAGATGCCAGCCGGCGTGCCGGTGGCGACCTTTGCCATCGGAAAGGCCGGCGCTGTCAACGCCGCGCTCTTTGCCGCGAGCATGGTGGCGCGCCATCA
>JAJYPQ010000081.1 GCA_021795255.1 Pseudomonadota bacterium | reverse complement strand
TACGGCGCTGCAAAACCTGTATCGCGCGGCGGATCTCGTCGTCACGTCCAATGACCGGGTCAAGCTTCCCTTGTGCGGCCCGCTCCGTCAGGTCGATCGTATAACGGTCCAGCGCACCACGCTGCTGTTCGGCGTTCTGATCATCGACCTTACGCCCTCCCCGCCACTCCTCCACCGCCTTCTCAAGCCCGGCTCGCGACGCACCAGCCTCGCGCAGCAGTCGGCCGACATCGCCCTTGTCCTCCAGGGCCGCCAACAAAAAAAGCTCGCTTGCGATATATTGGTCGCCGCGCTTTTGCGCATACTTATCGGTCAGATTTAAGAGCCGAGAGAGATCGTTGCCAATATGAACCTCGCCTTCCGACCCCTCCACTTTCGGGAGACGATCAAGCGCTGTGTAAAGCTGGGTGCGCAAGGCGTCGACCGCCACATCCGCCTTTTCGAGTAGCGGCCGCACGCCGCCCCCCTCTTGGTCAAGCAGGGCGGCAAGTAAATGAATAGGCTCGATAAACTGGTTGTCCCGACCGACCGCCAGAGATTGGGCATCGGCCAAGGCCTGCTGAAACCGATTGGTCAGTTTGTCCATGCGCATGAGGTATACCTACTTCGTCAGATACCCTCACAAATGGGGGAGAAAGGGGAGTGTTTCAAGACTTAGAGACCCATAAGCTATCGAAGTCGCGTACCCCGGGGGCGGTCTTGATTCCTTTTACCTGTGCCCTGGTCTCCCGGCTGGGTGTGGTCAATTCTACGAACGGCCGCGCCCCGCCCCCCAAAACACCCATCGGCGCTCCGGCCAGCGGTCGCGGACCACTAGTGGCAGGAGGCGTAAACACCCGAACACTCAAAGCGTCGCTCATTTTGGCGAGCCATCCGCCCACCATTACGCGACTTCTTGCGCGTCGCTCACAACTGCCTGTGGAATGGTGAACGCCGCGCTCATTTCGAGTTAACCGTAACTGAGATGTACCACTTTGGCTTCATGACACCAAAGTCCGTTCTTCTATTCGTGCGCAACCCTCTTTTTGAGTCCAACACGCAGGACTGTCCGTTTTCGCGAACAAATACCACCCAATGCCAATAGGGCCGGCCCTTTTTAAGATGCCACTTAGTGGCCAGTAGGGCTACATCAGGTAGACGCTCCCAAGAACAAAAAGGAATTTCGCGAGTACCAGTTCGCACGCCAAAGTGGTTCAAGAGCGTTCGGACATACGCCGTGTCCGACCACAGACTTTGATCATGAGCAAAGATACCCAAGGCATTCGCAATCGATTGCGCCTGCGAGTACGACCGGCCAACGATAGCCGCAACGCTTGCAATACCGCAGCCTGTACGCTCCATCTGAATCACTGCTTTCATAATGAGGTCCAACGCTAATGGATCTTTCCCCGCAATCACGGGGATTCAGTTAAGGCGCATACCGCTGCTCGAAGGCCGCAAAAGACAGATACCCGAAACGGGAGCGCAGGTGCAGGCGATTATAGGACATGGCGAGCGTTTCGAATATCTTTGTCTTCGCGCTGGACCTGTCGCAGAACGGCTATCGGTGGCGTGTCTCGACTGTTACGCTGTAGCACTCGCTCTCCCAAGCGGCGTGGTCACAGCCGTTGCCCGCGGTCATGGCCTTCAAGAGACAGTGCCTGTCATGTGCCCAGTAGGGCTGCCGACCACCATGGCGCAATCGCCCCACTGAGGAGGATTAGGACTTCTCACAACGCGAAGTGGCCTAAATGACTGGGCGAGGATACTTAAATAGCCACTGCGGAATTAGGTGCTATCGCTCCTTCCTAGAACTGGATTCCGCGCCTACTCACGTCACTCCAGGGCTTGTTGGGTCCAGGACCCGGTACCACCGGATCAAGCCCGGAGCCTGTCCAAAAAGTGTCCTGGATCCGTTGCCATCCCCGCCTAATCCTCGAAGCACTCACCCGTCAAACTCTTAAGCCCTCTCAGGATATCTTCGACGCAGTGGAGCTCAGCTACCATCCCTAAGGGCTTCGAAGAACTCTCCGGGCACAGACGCATCGACCGCGATGGTACGCAGCGGCGACTTACGACCTCGTAAACCGCGACTTCGCGCCGCAATACATCCCGGACAATACCGGTCAACTGATGGATATCCCGCGACAAAGCTTCGCCGTGGGTCCACAGGTCCTCAACCCCGTAGGAGGTGGCGCCCCCCGACGCAAACCCCCGCCGCCCATACGTCTGATAGGCTGATTCCACCACGGCCGTCAATTCTTTCGGCACCTGGATAAGGCCAAGACCGGCCTCCGCGCTCGGGTCCAGGCCATCTTCAGGGATTCCCGCCACCCGACCCGACAAAATGAAACTGAGCCTTGCTACCGCCGCGCGCAACACCATCAACAAGGTCTCGATCATCTTGTTCTGGGCTAGAGCCAGGCCGATTGCCAAAAAACTGGGGCTCGAAAAAACCTCTTTGTGTTCGAGATCGAATAAGGGGTTTGCCGACTGCGCCGGGATCAAGGTCTCGATTTCCACCCCCAACGCGTGATGCGCACTGCAAAATTCGACGATCACATCAGGGATAGCCCGTACGGAGACCGCCCGCTGGGGAGAGGTCGAAAGGCTCTTTTGGCCGTCTGCCGTACGAGCCAGATAAGCAAGCACCTTTTGCGCGGCCTTCTTCTCGGAGGGCAGCTCCCGCACGTAGTTGATCCGAGCCAGCTCACAAAGGCGCCCCGCGTAGGCGCCGCTTACGACCACATACTCGGTGAGCGCCATCAGTTCCCGATAATTTTCGGCAGCCAAGGCAGTGTGCACGAAATTACCGTTGATCAAGGCAATCATTTCACCAGACCTTAGGATAAAGGGGCTTGGGCCATCGAGATCGAATACCGCGTTCGCCCAGTGGGTCGCGGGTAACACGTCACCCGAGGAATACGACTGGCCGGCCGGGATACGCGGCAAGAACGTGGGATCGGTCACCCGCTGGATGACCCGCTCGTAGGTCTGCGGAGAGATACCGCTCCCGCCATGACTCAGTTGAAAGAGCTTCACATAGCCTATGAGTGAGGCCGCGTGCTGAGGATACACGCCACGCGCATGGCTTGGCCTCATGTTATGACTTTCGAAAATTGCTTGCTGGAAACTGGGGCCCGCCTTCGGATCGACCGTCACAAAGTCGCGATGTCCAAGCTCAGTGTTGAACCCGTAAATCGAATTCCCGTTCCCTTGACGCAACAATTCCTCGACCCAGGCCCGCTCGGTGGCGATTCTCGCCGTTGCCCCCGAAATAGCTGGTGGCAGCGTATGCTGGTAGGAGGCCTCTAGCAGCTCCTTTAGATAGGGCAGATCCACAGGCTCACTCCTTCAAACTCTTTGCGTACAGAATCGCTACCACCAAAAACGCCAGCATCAAGAGCGCCGCGACAGAGATCGTCACATCGGGACCCCAATAGCGAAAAACACGGAGAATCCCCCAATTTGTGCTCGGGTGATAACTTGCACTATGGGCATACTCGGCAAGTTCGGTAATGACGCCTAACGCCTCCATAAGCCCGAAGGCTGCGAGAATGTTCTTGATCTGCCTCTGCATACGACCACCTTGTTTAGCGCGGATCGTGTCCACGAGATCGCGCGCCGTATCGACCTTGCTGATCGTGGTCGCGATATAGGACTCGACCTTCCACAGCCGGATATACGCAACGAAGCACTCGCTCTTCCAGCCCTGCAATCCCATGTCTCGGTCTTTGCAGATGTACAGCATTTGACTGAGATGCGTTTTCGCACTTTCAAGCCAATCCGATACATCCGTTCCGCCTCGAGCAAGCCCACCCAAAGACCGGAAATAGGCGCTACCCGTCCTCTTTGCGTACTCATTGGTCACAGCAAAGATATATTGGAGTTCCCGGCGTATTCCGGCAAGAGCCTGTGTGATCGCTTCGTCGACCGCGTCATCACTTGCGATGGCGCTCGAACCCCACGCGCAGTAAATACGGGAACTGCCTGCGCTAACGCAGTTCGTGTCCTTGGGCAACAAAGCGGGCAACCAGTGCGCGCGCTCCTCATCTATCCGGCTATCTGACCAGACATAGAGGCGGGCCGTCCAGAGAACGCTGGGCACGATAACGGGAAGTCGCGCCGCGGCCTTAGTCTCTTTCTTGGACACCAAAAGGTCTACATAATCCCGCTCTCTTTCTAGATACAACAGGCCACGCTTTCGACCCCTAATGGCCTTGGTCGGCAAGGCGCCCGCGGCCGCTTGATGAATCTGGCTAAATATCTCAATCTGAGCGATAGCCTCCATCAATTCTACGGAAATTGCATGCAGCAAGAGCTCTATGGCCGACCTCTCAGCCGCCGTGATCTCGCGTCCCGCGCATCCAAGCGTAAAATCCCATTCGAGCATCCCGAAGAGGTTATCGTAGACGTACAGACTGACGCTGCGCCCCTGAAACATCGAGGTCGGAAACTCGGACGTCGTGATGGCGCCCTCGATCCTAAATAGAGTCGCAGCCGGTATTCGCAAGTTACTGATCCGCAGAAGCGGGTCGAGAAGCACGCTATCGTCGTCGTCCTCCGAGGTAGAGTAACGCCACTTCGCATCCCGTTTGGCCTGATTGAATACAACGTCCACGTCGCCCGCGCCTTGCTCTTCAAGGTCCGCCCGGACCCTTTCCAGGAAGATACGGGCACTCTCAGGGTCTGAGAGAAGAAAGGCGGTATCGCAATTAAGTGGGCTTCGAAAGCATGTGCTACATTTTACGAGCATGATATCCATGTACGCCTATCCTATTCATCTACTGTGCTCTGTAGCCGGAGGCCTGAATCGCCACTTTTTCCTCCGGCCCTGATCACCGGGTCTTTGCCAGAAGCTATTGTTGCGATCACCTCAGGCGCCGTGTCACGCGTTGCGATACCACCCACGGTATCGCTTGTCTAGCGGGCCTGTCGAGCCAAAACCGTGTATTCACTCCTAGCACGTTCACATTCCGAAGGATCGGCAGAAATTAATCGTGCCCTTCCTGTCCATTAGATAGAATTCTCTCGGGCCATTAATGGCGTCAGCGACGCCAACCCTGGCAAGACCAATCGTAACAGAGCCGTCAGCAAAAGTTGCACTGGAGGGGGTAGATCCGTGGCGGGCTCTGTACGAAATGATGCCGTGGCGCCCCGGAAGCGCTTGATGACCGAGGTCGTGGTGGTACGGGATATAGGTGTTTCGCAGCAGCGAAGGAGCGACCCACCGCGACCTTGAAAGCCGGCCCTAGATGATCGACGCGTGGCGCGGTCAGCGGGGACTGCACGGCCCGTTCGATAACGGGCGCCCCTAGCAGGCCGGTTACCTAGCGTGTTTGGGCTGCGGCAATGTAAGGCCCCGCCGGCCCGCATCTTGAGCATAGCGGCTCGGTACCTCTATGTCCCTTGAGGCCACCATTGGGGACAGCACCACTTGATCGGCTTGAAAACCCCATGCGCGAGGTGAGTCGAATCGAGTGGCGACTCGATGGCGAGGATCAGAGCGATCACCTACGTCTCGAGAAGGTGTTCGCAGTAAGGCATCAATCAGCAGGGGATGACGCGCGAATTGTTGAACAGACAAGCCCCTTAAGTAATCGCCTAGGCGTGTTGTACGCCTCATTGCCTGGGCCTTTCGGAATAGTTGCAGCAAGATACTACTGGCTTTGACGGAAGGGTACCCGGGAGGCAAACGACCATCTCTACGTCGCTTGATCGATCACGTGAGCCGCCCGTGCGCCATGGGTACTGGGGTCAGTGCGCGAGCGTGAATTCGAGGATACCAAAACCCGCAGACATGAGCGCAACGATGAGGCCGCCAAGTCGGACCAGCAATCGCAATTCCATGCCAGTCATAGTGACAGTCATGCCGACCATTCGTGATTCGAAATCCCGCTCAAAGCAGGCAAAAGTCTCCTTGAGGCTGGCGACACCAGTCTTGACGCCAGCAAGATCAGTCTTGACGCCGACCAAGTCCTCCTTGACGCCAGCAAGATCAGTCTTGACGCCGACCAAGTCCTCCTTGACACAAGCAAGGTCAGTCTTGACGCCAGCAAGGTCAGTCTTGACGCCAGCAAGATCAGTCTTGACGCCAGCAAGATCAGTCTTGACGCCAGCAAGATCAGTCTTGACGCCAGCAAGATCAGTCTTGACGCCGACCAAGTCCTCCTTGACACAAGTAAGGTCAGTCTTCAGGGTCTCAACATCCCTCTTGACCTCCGACAATATTTCCTTAGTCGCGAGACCATCCATGTGCCGGTCAAGACGATCAATGTCGCTCCTGGTCGCGAACCCGTGCTCGGATATGTCCAAGAACACAGCCATATGCGCTTCTGCCTGAGCCTCCGGGACCCCGGCCTGGGTCAAACGCTTGACGAGCGTATGTGTGTCCAACATATTCGCATCCACGGTCCAGCCTCCATTTTTATTATATCATGGGACTTCGCGTTTCCTAGATCCTGGCCGTAGCGGAAGGATAAGGACAGCTACCATGTTATGGATGCCTCGCCTCTTGACGCAACCCGGTAAACATCTGGGTATGGGTCGGGGGCAGATATATTAAGCCTTCTATCCAGGGTGTCCTGTGGGCCCCGGCGGCGAGCTGCTCTGATTTAAGTCGCACGGGCGTCGCGGCGGTGGTAGACGCCGGATCGTGGTGGCTCTTGACCGAATATCTCAATACGCATAGATAGAAGGATGAAAAGAAGAAACTAATGGACGCCTTTGAAGGCGGAACAGGAGGATCGTGGTCTCATCTGGTACTGGCTTTTGGCCGGGGTCGACAACCCGAAGGCGCGTAGGCCCCTAGTCGCCCACGGCCTCTTCGCCCCGGGATTTGACTCATTGCCCCGCGGTGGGAGGAAAGAGATCCTCAGCATCAGCTCGGGATCATTTTGCCTTTAATGAGTCTTAATAATCAGCTACAGTCTCGGTCCGGCGGCGCGCAAGGCCGGAACGGAATACGCATAGACGGTATAGCTCGCCATCATGCCAAGGACAGTAAGCGGCAACACGCTGACTACACAGGACTGCCCCAGGATCCCCAAGCGCTCACGTAACGGTATAAACAGAGCACCGCCAAGAACCGGCAGGACCCACGACACGGCGAGGGCACCTAAGAAGGCGAGCGCCGCAACTATGCCTAAAGAAACGCGCCAGCCCACCCAGCCGCTCATGAGTACACCAAGGGGCACCGACAAAACCGTGGCCAAGGTCAAGCCACCTACGACGAAAGCGAGGACCCGTCCACGTTCTGAGGGCGAAACAAGGGAGGCCGCCGTAGGCGTATACATGGCCGCACCGGCAGCGGCCAAGGCTCGCAGGAAAACGAGCATCGTAAACTCGGAGGCAATTGCCGCACCAAGATTCGCGCTGCCTATGACCACGAGCGCCCCCACCAAAAGAGACCGCCGTGGGACCCTAGCGGTGAGGGTCGCTAGAACAGGCGCCAACACCGCATACGTCAGCGCGAACACGGTGACACTTTGTTCGGCGGTGGCGACCGAAACAGCGAGCGTCCTAGCCAGAGCGGGCAAAAACCGGGCCACGATAAACGCATCCGTGCCCACAGCAAAGGTGCCAAATGCGAGGATCAGAATGACCACTAGACCGCCCGCTCTCCCCTGGGCTTTGCTGCTCAGTCCGTCCTCCATAAAACTCTTCCCTATATTCTAGATATTATATATCCTGAGTATGGAGCCAGGCTGCCCTCATAAGCCAGAACAGACAGGGATCTACCGGCGCACGTCTTGGTACCAGCGCCGCGTACGCTCAGCCGCAGCCTGCGGGGCTGAGCGTACGATTTCTGCCAGGCTCTGTGCATTGAGCGCGGCGCGCCACGCCGCCTCGGCTTTGTGCATGGCGGCGGCAATGGCACAGGGGCGCCGGTTTTCATCGTGCGAGCAACCTTCGATTTGGCGGATCTCGGTACAACGAAAGACCTCATTTGGCCCTTCAATCGCGTCCACAACGTCCAAAAGGGTTAATGCATCGGGACTCTTTGCTAACCGAAATCCGCCATGGGCCCCGGAAACAGAAATGAGAATATGGGCGCGCACCAAGGCCTGTAAACACTTATTGAGATAGGTGGGCGGCACACCAAAATGCGCCGCGAGCTTGGCCGTCGATACCGGCTCCTGACTGCCGATCCAGGCGAGCGTCAAACAACAGTGGAGCCCCCATTCCACACCTTCCCCCATGCGCATGATCTACCTCCCTTAGGTCCTATCGCAGAACACCATCCAGAAAACACTTGGATGGCGCTTGACCCTGATCCCTTTCCCATCCTTTTTTTCGCTTGGTCAGTAGTCAGACTACCGACGCGCGCAAAAACGGTTATGCAGACGCCTTGCCAGCTGGCCGCAGATCCTGGTCCCGCGGTCGCAGATACAGGCGGGCGCATCCCAATCTGAAAGCAAAATTGGTCTCCTCCACCAGGTCTTTAGGGTCGATACCTCGGGCTCGAGCTCATAATCTAGATATGCTATATCCTTATTGTGAGGAACATCATGGATGATGGCTTATTGGCCGCATGATCGGAATTCGCCTTTAGGAGGTCATCAACAAGTGCAAGCCCGAGGATTAGGTGTACCGGGAAGAGGCAGGCGACTTGAGACCGCGGCTCGTGTATAAAGCGAAACGGGGCCTACGAGGGACTTAGCGGATCGGAGGCGACCGCGCTCCGTAGTGGGAAACCGCTGCTTCCAGAGCTATCCATCAGCAGGGGAACATCGGCCCCTATCGTGGATCGGCAACCTTTAGCTTAAACCCCGCTAAACCAAGTCACAGTGTTCTGGGAGGGTGTGGTGTTGCCATCGTATCTCACGCCATCGACTATTGAAAAGATGGTCCACGCCGCCTTGGGGGAGGATATAGGAGCGGGTGATCTGACCGCGCTTTTGGTGCCCCAAGGCCCGGCGACGGCTACGCTCATAACGCGCGAAGACGGCGTTTTGTGCGGCAGCGCGTGGTTCGATGCCACATTCCGGCAACTCGACCCGCACTCCGAAATTATATGGCACGCGCACGACTCCGACAGAATAGCGGCCGGCACGACCCTGTGCGAACTCACAGGGGCCACCCGCCCCCTGCTTACGGGCGAGCGCACGGCCCTCAACTTTGTTCAGACCCTCTCCGGGACCGCGACCTTGGCACGCCGCTATGCCGACTGTGTCGCCCATACCCAGGCCCGCATCCTTGATACCCGCAAGACACTCCCGGGCTTACGCCTCGCGCAAAAGTACGCGGTACTCTGCGGCGGTTGCCAAAACCACCGAATCGGCCTTTATGACGGGGTCCTCATCAAGGAAAACCACATTGCTGCGGCCCGATCCCTTGAGGCCGCCTTACGTCACGCGGAGCAAATCGCTGAGGGACGAATGGTGGAAATCGAGGTCGAGACACTGACTCAGCTCGAGCAGGCGCTTAGCGCCGGTGCACCGCGCATCCTCTTAGATAATTTCTCGGTGGCAGATCTTCGCACCGCGGTTTTGCGCACCCGCGGTGGGGCCCTGCTCGAGGCCTCGGGTGGAATCACCTTGGAGAATGTCGCCGAGGTAGCCGAGACTGGTGTCGACTTTATCTCGATCGGCGATATCACTAAAAACGTCCGAGCGCTCGACCTCTCTCTCCGCTTTAAGGAGCCTGCACGCTAGAGCTATAGCTAGGGACAAAAATTAGGCGCTGGCCGTATGAGGCTTAAGGAGCGCCTTCTCGATCTGCTGATTGAACGCGGGAATATCGCCCGGATTGCGGCTCGTAATAAATCGTCCGTCGACGACCACAGACTCATCCGTCCAACGGCCGCCTGCGTTGCGAATATCGGTCTCCAAACTGGGCCAACTTGTCACATGGCGCCCAGCCACTAAGCCCGCATTGATCAAAAGCCACGGTCCGTGGCAAATAGCGGCAAGCGGTTTGCCTGTTTGGGCGAAACGATTCACAAATTCGACCGATGGCGAACTTAAGCGCAATTGATCCGGGTTCGCAACGCCGCCCGGCAATACCAGCGCGTCATACTCCTCCGGACGCGCCTCCGTCACCGTTTTTTCGACGGCAAATTGAGATCCTGGCGTCAAATGATTAAAGGCCAGCACCGAGTCGCCACGCTTTTTAGGCGACACAAGATCGACGCGGGCGCCCCGTTCCTCCAAAAATTGGCGCGGCTTCTCGTACTCGACTTGTTCGACTCCGTCTGTGAGGAGCATCGCAACCCTCTTACCCTGTAAACTTCCACTCATCGGCTGTTCCTCCTCATGGTTGGGGATAGACTTACAGAGAGTCTCCTCCTATCCAGGCCACGGTCGCCATCCGCCCACAGACCTGGGTTTGCCGGTAGGAATAGAAACGGGGGTCGGCTAGGGTGTCAAAACCCCCGCCGTACACCTCGCTTACGCCACAGGCTGCCAGACGGATACGAGCCAGGGCGTAGAGATCCGCTTGGTAACGTCCATCCCCGGTGGGCCGAAAGGCCGCCTGCGCCCCGTCTCCGAAGGCCGCGCGCACTGGCTCGCCCACCTCATAATGAAGAGGCCCTATAGCGGGCCCAAGCCATGCCACCATATCCGCCGAAGAAACCGGTAAGGCGGCGACACCGGCTTCGATGATACCCGCCGCGAGTCCGCGCCAACCCCCGTGCAAGGTCGCTACGCACCGCGCTTTCCGGTCGGCGAGCACAATCGGTAGGCAATCGGCGGTCAGTACCGCACACACGACCTGCGGGTCGCTTGTAAAACTGCCATCGGCATCGAGTCCTTGCTCGACCGTGTGGCCATCCACGACCCGAGACCCGTGGACTTGATTGAGCCAGCGCGGCGCTGAGGGCAAGCTCAGCATCTCCGCCAATCTGGCCCGGTTCGCCAAGACATCCTCGGTGCTATCGCCGACGTGGGTCGCCAAATTCAAGGAGGCATAGGGCCCCCGACTCACGCCACCGTGGCGGGTCGTGGTATAGGCGCGCACGCCCCGAATCGGCCAAGTGGCCGCTACACATTCAATCACAAGACCTCCTGGCGCAGGCGCTGCAAGGCGTCGACAAAATCCGCGGCGCGCGCGCACTCAAACGTCAGAGCTTGCCCGCTCTTTGGGTGAATCAGACTCAGACGGCGCGCATGCAGCGCCTGCCGGGAAAGAATATCGCGGGTCTTGGTCCGACCATACACGGCATCTCCTACCAGCGGAAAACCGATATGGGTCATGTGTACGCGGATCTGGTGCGTACGCCCGGTCTTTAACCGCACGCGCAAAAGGCTAAACCGTCCCAAACGCTCGACAAGCTCGTATTCCGTGCGTGCCGGCCGACCGTGCGGGTTCACGGCCATCCGTGTCCGGTGGCGGGGGTCGCGCCCGATAGGGGCCTCGATAAACCCGTGGCTCGGGGGCGTGCCCACCACCAAGGCCTCATACTCACGGCCCATCTCGCGGGTCTTCAATTGCTCGATCAGAGCAAGTCTTGCCATCTCTGTGCGCGCGATCACAAGCAAACCCGAGGTATCTTTATCGAGCCGATGCACGATACCCGAACGCGGCAAGACCGCCAGATCAGGGGCATGATACAAAAGCGCGTTTTGCAGGGTACCCTGGCTGCAACCAGCGCCCGGGTGCACGACAAGACCGGCTGGCTTGTCGATCACAAGCAAGGTGTCGTCTTCAAAAAGAATGGTAAGGGGAATCTCTTCTGCGCGGACATCGGACAAGACCGGCTCGGGAAGATCAAGCCACAAGCGCTCTCCCCCTTTGACTTGGCGAGTCGCAGCGACTGGCTCGTCATCGAGGGTCACGCGACCCTCGCGCAACCATCCCTGGAGCGCCGTCCGGGAAAATTGCGGCAAGCGCCGAGCGAGCGCCCGATCGAGCCGTAACCCGGCCTCAGCGTCAGAAAATTGCAGCCAAAAGTGTCGCTCTGCGTCCACGGTCTTTCCGCTCGGTGCAAATCCGGTTAAGCTTGTCCCCGAATGCCAGAGGAATCGCCATGCGTCACCTGATCCGCTTTTGTCTCATCGTAGGACTTGCAAGTCTTAGCGCTTGCGGTCGTGACCACCATAAGACGCACCACTGGCCTGCGAAGCGTTTCTACGCCCAAGGTGTAACGTCCCTAAAGAGCGGCAACTATGAGCGCGCGATCCGGCTCTTTCAAGGCCTCGAGGCCGCTTATCCCTACGGGCGTTATGCCGCCCAGGC
>JAJYPQ010000595.1 GCA_021795255.1 Pseudomonadota bacterium | reverse complement strand
AAGAGATGGATCCTGTGGGCGAAGCGGCTGGGGATGTGGCTGTAGCCGAAGACCTTGCGCACCACGGCGCCGTTCTTGCTCTCGGCCAAGGCATTGTCGTTGGACTGCCGGGAGCGGGATTTCGTGGACAACCCCCGTTTCGTGGGGGTGAACGCGATGAGGAGCTTCTCCAGGAGCTCGGCGACCCGCTTGTTGATGTACTCTGAGCCGTTGTCCGAGTGGAAGCCCCGCACGGTAAACGGGAAGGTGTCCAACAAGTGCGCGAGCATCGGGATGAGATAATATTCGCTGATCTTCTCGACCGTGCCGACGACCTCGAACTGCGTGACCTCGTCGACCGCGTTCACATGATAAACGCCCTTTTTCCCGTCCAAATCCCCCTGATGCACGGTATCGATACGGATGTATCCGGGGCGTCCGTTGGGGGCCGGTTTGCGGCGTTCCCCGATCGGGATCGACCGCGGCCTGGTCTTTGCGAAGTGGCGCCGCTTACGCGTGTACGGAACGGATTTGCGGAGGTTGTAGAGGTGGCTCACCGAGATCTGCGCCAGGCGCTCGTACTCGTCCTGCCCAAAGAGCCGCCACGCCCGCTCGCAGAGCTTCTTGACCGCCGGTCCCGAGGGCGTGTCGTGGCGCTCATCCATCGCCGCGAGCAGGCCGATGTCGGCGGGGCTGTACTTCGCGGTAAAGCCCGCCACGGTCCTCTGGCGGCGTCTGACGCTGCCGGTCGTGCGGTACTGGGCGATCAAGCGCGTGACCTGCTGTCGGGAGGTGCCGCTGACCTTCATGAGGGCGCGGATCACAACCCCTCGGTCGGCCCGGGAGAGGGTGAGATACCGGAATCGGACCAGGGTCTTTTGCACCCATTCATAGCGGGCTGTCGGGCTACTCAGCACCGAAAAGGCCACCGCCTGGGTGCCGGACAAAAAGTCCGCGAGCTGATCAACAGAGGTCAGGTTGTCGAGGTTCATAAGGGTCTGCATCTCCCCATCATGAACAAAACCCGATCCGGCTTCAGACTCATTTCATGTTAGAAACACAACCCCTCCTCCAGACTCATCTCATGTTGGAAGAGGCTGTTCCTTGACAGGAGGTGCATACGGGCGCCATGATAGGCCCATGATCGGTTCTTCCTTCAATTCCCCATCCCTCCATCGCCATATCGGGCGACTGCGGACTTTTTTGTTCTCGTAATTGCCGAATTCTCGGCGGTCGTTCATTTCATCTTGTTGTCGTTTTTTCGGAGTAACGCGTGCATAGCGTTGATTTCCTGAGGGTTCTGCGACTGCGTCGCTCCTGCCGGGCCATGAGCAACGGTTGCCCGGCAGTCGCCACCGACCACGGCGCGCGCAGCGCTAACTTTGGGAGACGCAACGATGTTGGAGACGCCGCAACATAAATACCAGCCCTTCGCGCCAGTGGAATTGGCCGATAGAGCTTGGCCCGCCCGGACCTTGCGGAGGCCACCTGTCTGGCTGAGCACGGATCTGCGCGATGGCAATCAAGCCATCTTCGAGCCTATGGGGGTCGACGCGAAGCGGGAATTTTTTGACCTTCTCTGTGCCGTGGGCTTCAAGGAGATCGAGGTGGGTTTCCCATCGGCCTCGCGCCCGGAATTCGAATTTGTGCGGCATCTGATAGAGACCCAGGCCATTCCGAGCGATGTCACCGTGGGCGTCCTGACGCCGGCGCGCCCCGACCTTATTGCGCGATCGATCGAATCGCTGGCGGGCGCCAAGCGCGCCATCGTCCATGTCTATAACGCGGTAGCACCCGTGTTCCGTGATACGGTGTTTCGCAAAACCAAGGCGGAGATCATGGCTCTGGCGGTCGACGCTGTACGCTATACGCGACAATTGACAGAGCGCTGGCCGCAGACGCAATGGATTCTCCAGTACAGCCCCGAGGCGTTCAGTGCCACGGAGCTCGATTTCTCGAAGGCGGTGTGCGACGCGGTGGTCGATGCCTTTGGGGCGACCGAGAGCGATCCCGTGATCATAAATCTGCCGGCTACGGTGGAGGTTGCGACGCCCAATGTTTTTGCAGATCAGGTGGAATGGATGCATCGGCATATTGCGCGGCGGGACGCCGTTGTCTTGAGCGTGCATCCGCATAACGACAGGGGTACGGCGGTGGCCGCGGCCGAGCTTGCCATGATGGCCGGCGCCGAACGTGTGGAGGGCTGCCTTTTCGGTAATGGCGAGCGCACCGGCAACGTCGATCTTGTGACGCTTGCCTTGAACCTCTATACACAGGGCATCGCGCCGGGACTCGACTTCTCGAAGATCGACGAGGTCGCGCGCACCGCGGCGCGACTCACATGTTTGCCCGTACATCCGCGCCACCCGTATGCGGGGGAGCTTGTCTACACCGCGTTTTCCGGGTCTCATCAAGACGCCATCAAGAAGGGGCTCGCGGCCCAGCAGCCAGAGGCGGTTTGGAACGTACCATATCTGCCGCTCGATCCAGCAGACGTGGGCCGCGACTACCAGGCGGTGATCCGCGTGAACAGCCAGTCGGGCAAGGGCGGGGTCGCCTACCTGTTGGAGGAGCATTACGGCGTCGTTTTGCCCAGACGCATGCTGATCGGCCTGAGCGAGGCGGTGCAGGCTCGCGCCGAGGAGGGTGGCGGCGAGGTCTCCCCCGCGCAGGTATGGGAGGTCTTTTGCGATCGCTACCTCAAGGATCGTGAGGCGGTGATGTACCAGAGTCACGAATGCGCGGTGGCCGGGGGCGACGAACAGATCGGCTTGTCGATTGGCGTTGATGGACGGGGCGTGCACTACGAAGGGCGCG
>JAJYPQ010000080.1 GCA_021795255.1 Pseudomonadota bacterium | reverse complement strand
CGACGACAAACAAGAGCCGCTTCATGCCCTCGTTGATCTGATACACGAGCGTCAAGAACTTACCCTTCTTCCAATAGATCTCGTCACCGCCTACGGCCGAGAGGCCGGTGAGGTCCAGGCGTTCGCGGCCCCAGATCACCGCCATCGCAACCGAGAAAGACGCTTATCCCTTGGGTCTCAAAGCGCCGGGAGACCACCTGCCAACTCAGCAGCTTGGCCCAGCTGGCGAGGACCCAGGCGAAGCTCTGCGTGACGGGGCGCTTACCCAGGGCCCGCGGCAGATACTCGACGTGAATACCGCACGTGTCGCATGTAAACCGCCGGGGCGCGTACAGGAACCAGGTCGGCATGCCCCACAGCGGCACGAACTGAAAGCGTCGCGTAGAAAGGGTGTCATAGCCCGGCGCGGGGCGCCGGCACTGCGAGCAGTGGCCCTGCCGGCTTTGATAGGCGCGTAGCCCAATCTCGATCGAGGGTGTGGCCGATAAGCCCCCTCTGCGTGCTTTGCTGGCCGGGCGAATACGGCTCGATTCATAGACAAAGCCCTTCATGGGTTCCACGCGGTTCAAGAGCGTCTTCAAGGCGAGGTGCGTAGATCATTTGGTTCTGAGAAAATCCGAGTATGGGAACCTGGCTTTCCTTCTTCAAGCGCAAAGACCCGCACGCCGCCCCGCGTCTCTGCGAACGGTGTTCAAGCCCTTCGCTCAAACGCCAGATCGCCACCTATCCGGTCGATCTGACGGGCCGACTCGCCGGCCGACGCGTCGATGTCTACCGCGTGGAACTCGATCGCTGCCGGCAGTGCGGTCACCTCATGCCGACCCCCGAGGGACAAGCCAAGGTGAAACGCTGCGTCAAAGTCGGAAGAAAACTCTTCCTCAAAAGCCTCGATTAACCACGCCGACTACACACACTTTGTGCGAAAGAGCCGGTTTGGGTAGGTCTGATGGAACGGGAAGACTGCGGTCCCTAAACCAGTAGGGACCCGTCCACCGGATAGGGATCACCGCGGCACGCCCGGCGTTCAGGAGGGCGTTCGCACCGTTCGCCGAACGCCACCCCGAACGCTTGCGAACGCTTGCTAACGGTTCGTACGCGTACGCGAACGCCTCGAACAGGGTCGGGGCGCCCGTTTCCGGTCCCTAGCCTCCCATCTGCAGTGAAACCGGAGGGGCTGTATGCTATAATTGTTCATATGAAGGTTTTTAATTCGCCACCCTCCTTTTCCGAAGGCGCCTCCTTGAAGCAATGGGGAGAGGGGGTGCGCGCGCGCCGTATCGAGCGGCAAGAAACGCAGGCCCAGACTGCGGCGCGGCTTGGCCTTTCGGTGTCTGCCTATCGACGCATAGAGTCCGGTTGTCCTGGCACCGCTGTCGGGCACTGGATCCGTGTTCTGGCTCTCTGCCAGGTGTTGCCAGCCCTGAATGCCGCGCTTGAACCCTCCCTTTTTTCGGAAGGGATCGACCGGCGTCGTGTGCGCAAACCGCGCGCGGGGGCGTGATGACCCATTTTCAGCAGATTCTCGTGTGGAAACAAAACCCCGCAGGACGGCAACAGCGGGTCGGTACGGTGCGCGTGAAGGCCCCCGATCCCCTTCATGGCGGGCTGGTGGGGGCTTTCCGGTACGACCCTCGCTATTTAGCGGAGGCGGGGGCCTTTCCACTCGATCCGCTCCATCTTCCCCTATCGCCCGAGGTGTTCGAGGCACACCGTTTGCGGGCCGGGGTTCATGGCGTCTTTGAAGACGCCTTGCCAGACGAATGGGGGCGCGCTCTCTTGGTTCGTCGTCATGATCTCCCCTCCTCCCACCAGAGAGTCCCGGATCTCCTGCGCGTTTTGGGTGGAGAGGGTTTGGGGGCCTTATCTTTTGGAGAACACAAAGGGGCGCCGCCTCGAAAAGATACCTCCGCGGCCTTTCGGGATCTTGAGTTCCTTGTGCAGGCTGCGGAACGCTACGAACAATCGGGAGCCTTACCGTCCGACCCCGTCATCAGACCTTTGTTGCAAGCGGGCAGTTCTCCAGGCGGCGTGCGCCCCAAGGCTTTGGTGCGGGACGATACCGTCTTTTATATTGCCAAATTTCCCTCAGCCAAGGACCCGGTTGGTGTGGATATGGTACGAGTTGAGGCGGCGAGTCTGGCTTTAGCACGGGAAGCGGGTATCGAGACCCCTGAGTCACGGGTGGTTCTGTGTGGCTCTCGCCCGATCCTCCTGTCCCGTCGATTCGACGTGAGCGACCACGGGCATTATCACCAAATTTCCCTACAGAGCCTGATGGGGGTCGACGGGTACTACAACGAAAGCTATATGCGCGTAGCCGACGTGGTCCGCCGAGTGAGCGACGTCCCCGACAGAGATTTGATGGCGCTCTATCGGCGTATCGTTTTTCATGCGGTGTTAGGTCATACCGACGATCACCTGAAAAACATCTTGATGCGCCACGATGGCCACGGCTATCGTTTGGCACCCGCTTTTGATTTAGCCCCCGACGTTTTCCAAAGAGCCGACCACGTCTTAAGTTTTGGTGGAACGAGTGGCACCCGGCCATCGCGGGCCGCTCTGGTAGACCTAGGGGCGGACTGTGGGTTATCGCCTGCGCAGGCGCACGCGATCCGCGCGGAGGTTGTCGGTGCCGTGAAGCGTTGGGACGAGGTCTTTGCCCAGGAGGGGATTTCGGTCCATGAACGATCTCGGTATGCCCCCGATCTGGAAGAACGGTTGCGGGTGGTGAACGGTTCGGCGTTGAGGGCGGTTTCGATACCGGAAGAGACGGGGGTACCTCCATGATCTCCCATCCATCACGCACGGCTCGGCCCGAAGGATTGCTTGTTTCGCTCTGGAATCCCGATTTTCCGGGCGATACCAATGGGCGACACTGGCAGAACGCGGGCTTCCTGCATACCAAGGGGCCCCACCGGGGGCGGTTTGTGTATCGGCGTGACTATGACGGGCCACCACTCGATCCCCTGCATCTCGATTACCGTACGCAAGCGCCCGGCGCGTTCTTCGACCCCCCCGGTCAGGACCGCCTGTTCGATGTGTTTCAAGACGCGCTGCCTGGCCACTTTGGCATAGGGCTTCTTGCGCGCCATGATCCTGGTTTCCAAGATCGCGACGCCTTGGAACAGCTTGCGACCTTCGGACGTCGAGCGCATGCGGGACTCCTCTTTCGCCCATACGGTCCCGAGCGGACCGACGAACGCGATTTGACCCGTCTTGCGGAACTCGAGGCAATACAAGCGCAGCTCGCGGGCTGGCCGTCCCTTGAGACGGACCTTCTTACGCCGACTACGTTCTATGCCCTCACAAGCCTCGGCGGCGCCCGGCCCAAGGCCTCGGTCTGCCTGGGCGGTCGTTACTTTGTCGCCAAATTCAACCTCCCCGGGGACCCGTACACGAGTCTTGCGCGGGTGGAGCACGCCACCTTGCGCCTGGCGGCCGCCGCCGGGCTCTGTGTCCCGGCGAGCTCGGTGGTCACCCTGCCCGAATCCGGGGCAGATGTGCTCCTGGTCGAACGCTACGATCGGTCTCGCCAGCACCGCGCGCACAACTTGAGCCTCCGGACCCTCACGGGTATCGATAATGTCGGGACCCGCCGCAGTGACGTCGATGCCCGCGAGGTCGATCGTGTTCTCGGCGCCTTGAAGACCCCAGTGGGCGAGCATCACGAATGGATCCGTCGAGTCGCCTTCATGGCCGGTATCCAGGACGCCGACAACCATCTCGGCAACACCGCCATGCAGTTGGATGCCCACAACGCATGGGGTCTCACCCCGGTCTACGATCTGGTTCCGGTCACCGGAAACCCCCCCTTTGCCACGCGCCTTGCCGGTTTCCCCGACCCCCGCCAAGCCCTAACCCCCCATTTCGTGCCGGCCATCAGTCGTCTCTTCGCGCGGCCCCTCGATGAGGTCCAGGCCCTGGTCACTCGCACCTGGGCGGCTATGGGCGCGGCCGCCGAAGATGTGTTTCGGGAGGCGCGGGTGTGCGCAGCCGACCGCGCCCTCCTCAGAGAAGCGATCCCGCTTGCGACCCTGTCGACCCTCGTGGCGCACGCGGCGCCTGGTCTCTCTTCGTCGCGAGCGGGGCGTGGCCGCACAGTTGACCACCAGTGCCGGTAGACATTAGCTTCAACCTAAAAATCGCAGTTGACTTCGCTTCCTAGCCGGTCAAAGCTAATCCCGGCGCCAGTTTGCGGCGGTTTTGATGAGCGTGGAGGACTCCCCCAGGGTTACGCAAAACGGAAGGCCCTGAAGGCCCAAAAACCGGTTGCGGTGGACACCTTCGGAGGCCGTGTCCACATCGAGTGGGACCCGGCGGCCGCGGTCACCCCCCTTGGGGCAATTGCCCTTCTTCATCGACTTCCTGAGGGTAAGCGGCGTATTCGATGCCTGGGTGAAGGACTGCCCACTCCATTACGTCAGTAACAACGCTTCTGACAAGCGGGCGGTGCTCGCCACACCTCTTGTCGATCCTGGCCGGTCACCATCGCTTGCTGTGCACGCAAGGCGATGCGCACATCACCGGCCTCCGTGAGGACAGCATTCATCCGGAGCTCCTGGGGGTCGACAAGCTCGTGTCGGAGGATGCGGCCCGTAGGGCCTTGGCGCGCATCGACGAATCGGCGGGATGGGCGTGGTTCAACCGACAGCATGGTCGCCCTTGTCACCAACCGGTGGAATCTGTTTGTGCGCCTCGCTAATCCCCACAAACACCATGAAGCGATTACTAGTCGACCGCTCTTACTCCACGGGGTCGCCACGAAGACCCAACACGGGGGTCAGACCACGCTCACCATCACAAGTCAACACGCGAAACAGGCGACAGTTCAGCTTGTACTGACGCGTCTCGCGGCCTTCCTCGGTTCACTCAAATCCACTGCAGTTGACGGACGCCAAGCGGCTGGCCCTCATCTTGCGACGCGCGTTTGTGAAATTCCTCCGAGGACGAACCTATCCGGCTGCCTTATTGGCGCCCGGATAGAGGGGGACGGGAGCGATCAACTGCCGTTTTTTGGGGGTTATTAATCGTAAGCGGGTTCCGTGACGCCCTCTATGCCAGTCTCGGGCCCGCGAAATATCCAGTTGCGCCTTCGCCATCTGCGCGACCGGATCCGTTCTATCCGCGCCCGATGATCGAGCGAGGCGTCTGGGGCAAAGGCAGGAAAAAGCAATCGGTTCTGTTATGTGCCAGCACCGCCGACCACGCGAGGCGCAACATCAAGCACGCGCCTTTGCTCGCGGATTCAGACGCCAAAACGCGCTGCAAATCGGCGCACTGCCCAGGCCCTTGTTTAACGGCCCCCTAGCCTGACCCGGCTGCCTTCTGCAAACAGACAACGCCACGAGCCGGATCAGTGCCGGGCTCGAGGATAAGCGCGGTGCCTGCGCCTTTCTCCAACAGCGCTTGTGCAAAGACAAGCGCAACGGCCAAAGTGGCCGCGCCGACATGCCCGGCAATCGCGCTCACCGTAATTACGGTTGGCTGAGGCAATTCTTGCGGCGGCGGTAAATTCGCCACGGCTGCGACCTTCTGGTCTACGGCGTTGACTATCGGCCAGAAACGTTGATTGACCTGCCACCACTCGCACTGCGTACGCGAGGTCACATCAGGCAAAATGACCGTTTCCGTCCCGTCGAGACGCAACATCCGCTCTTTGAGCAGCGCTTGCAGGGCATCTGGCAGGGCCTGCATGGTAGTGCGATCCGCGTCTTTGGGATGAGACTCGGCGGCATACGCGACGCCTTTGACCTGAATCTCGGATTCCGGATCCATGCGCTTGCGGAAGGAAACGTAAGCGCACGCCTCGCTCGGCACCTGCCCCATTGCGCTCGTGGTCGCGAGCGTTCCGCAGCGATCGAGTGCCGCCAGCGATTCCACGCCGATCAAGGAATCAACGCCGCCAAATATCACCACATCCCAACGGTCATCACTCAATTCCAGCAGCACCTGCGCCAACGACGCCGTGGCACCCTGATCAGATCCACCCGCTCTGTGCACATAGCCCGCCTCCTGGATCAGGGCATCGAGCGCCTCGAGATTATGCGTATCGGGTGATGGCAAGAGCGTACGGACAAGAACCCGCGATGCCTTTGTATTCTGCACGGTCGCGAGCAAAGGGCCCAACGCCCGACAGGCGAGCTCTTCCACGCGGCTTGGACGCCTCGGAAGGCTGTCTGGCAAGGGGGCATAGAACGCCGGGACATCCCCTCCGAAGCCGGCCCCAAAGTAGGTCGGGTGCATGCGGCCGGGTTTCTTTTGTCCATTGAGCGTTTCGATCAAAGCCGCTGGCGTGTCTCCACCCCAGCAGACAACTGCACCATCCTCCAAAAAGACGCCCTGAAGCGCAGGGCAACTCACGGGACTCTCATCAGGAACCGCGCGCTCCTGGCGCGCGCCGGACGCAGCACTGTGCGCACTGGTCATGTCGCAAGATCCGCGGCGGCGACGCCTTCGTTTACGGCGAGAAAGAGCGACTGCCCCTCGACACGGACATAGCGATTCACGGGGTCCAGCGGACGCGCATCGATGGCGCCGCGCAGAACCAGGCAAAGCGTCTGCTGATCGCAATCGACAATGACGGTGTCACAGGAAAGCGACACCGCGCGCTCGGCCCCGCCCTCCGTGAGGACGGCCGAAAGCCGCAGATCGGGCAACTCGAGCGTTACGCGCTCGGTGTAAGGAACGTCGCGCACAAGGCCCCGCAAGCTCAGTCTGTCGCCTGCCTGAAAAGCTCGAGCAAACCGCAAAGCGGCCGGCGCGACATTGAAAAGGTCCGGAGGCACGTGGTGACCGTAAGGGCACTCCGGGGCGCGCGTGGCCGCCATATTCGGTTTGGCGTGAAGCTCCCGGCGGGGCGACCAAAAGCTCGCCAAAGGCCCCCACCCTGCGGGCGTTACGGCGTCTCCTGGGCGCAATAAAAAACGCCCCTCCCCTTCGATCTGCGGCAGCGCCATGCCCTGCACCCGCTGCGCCTTCGTGTACCCCGTGCCAACCGGATTGCGCCAATCGGTTTCATGAGCTGCGTCGTTACAGCCGCCATGGGCCGACTCATAACGCAGCGGCACGGGCGTCAAGATCTCCGGGTCGGTCGGCTCCAGACCGAATATCCTCCTGCGCCACGTCCGTTTCCCGGTGATGCGCAACGTGTTTTTCCATGGCACGCGGCCGTTGCCCTCGAGTCCCAGCTCAACTTCCATAACGCGGGCCTGGGGCGGCGGCTGCGCCGTGCCATACGCATACAACTCTGCCCCCCCCTTAAAAGGCATCACTTCCGCTACTGCGGCCAGGCTCGTCTTCAACGGGGAGCCATAGTGCTGGTCCGCCGTCTCGATGGCAGGAGGCGGATTGAGAGGCGCCAGTTGCCCGCCCGCATCGAACCGAAAACCCGCCTTGACCACCAACGTTTCTTGAAATGTGCGCGCTTGACTCCAGCCCGGAAAAAGCCCCGCGGCGTAAGGCGACTGATTATCAAGATGCAACACCGCGATGCCTCATGAACCGGATGCCTGCACCACAGCCGGTGCATCCTCATCGGCCGCAAACGTCAGAAAATCGCAGACGATCTCGCCCGCCTCATCAAGGCCGAGACTCAGCGCATCCGGCATGTCATCGGCCACCATATAGGCCAGCAACTGCCGGGCGATACTAGGCAGCAGCTGACGCTCGATGATCGCGTCGACATGGCGGGCACCGAGTTCCGGGCGCTCGCACAAAGCCGAAAGATGGTCGATGACCCCAGCCGTGCAGCGCAATTTCAGGTCATGGGCCTTAAGGATCCGGCCCGCCACTTTGTCGAGTTTCGTCGCAACGATGCGTTTCAACGCCGCCGAGTCGAGCGGCACATAGGGCACAACCTGCATGCGCGCAAGTAGCGCCTGCGGGAAATAACCCAGCAATTCCGGCTGAATCTCCCTTTCCATTTTTTCCATCGACAGCGGCACGGCCCCCCGGGACCCCTCCGGCACCTCTTCGGCGGCCTTTCTGCGCCGGCTGCCCTTTTTGGCCTTTTTGGGGTCCTCGACAGGCGGCGAAACTACCGCTTCCTGCCACAATGACAGGATCTTTTCGGCCGCCAGATTGCTGGTCAGCAGAATGACCGTGTTCCGGAAATCGATCTCGCGCCCCTCGCCATCCCGCATGAGGCCCTGATCGAAGGCCTGATAGAAAAGACTCATGACATCCGGGTGGGCCTTTTCCACTTCATCGAGCAAGACGACGGAATAGGGACGCTGTCGCACGGCCTCGGTCAGCACCCCGCCCTCGCCGTACCCCACATATCCGGGAGGAGACCCCTTCAGCTGCGAGACCGTGTGTGCCTCCTTATATTCACTCATATTAATGTGAATCAGGAATCGTGCCCCACCAAAAAGATAATCGGCGATCGCCCGGGCCGTCTCGGTTTTTCCGACACCGCTTGGACCCACGAGAAGAAACACCCCCAGCGGCGCCTCGACTCGCGAAAATCCCGCCGCCTTTATGCGCAGGGCCGAACCGATGCGGGCCAGCGCCTGATCCTGCCCCATCACCTGCTGACCGATGCTGTCCTCAAACTCCAGCATTGCCCCGGCCAGATCGCTCAACATGCTGCCTACGGGCACGCCCGTCCAATCCGATACGACTGAGGCCACCACATCGCGATTGACCTCTGTCGGCACCAGCGAAGAACCCCCCTGTGTCGCCAGCATGTCGCTGCGCGCCCGCCCAAGCTGCGCACGCGCCTTCTGTCCTTGGGCCGAACCCGGGTCCGAAAGGAATGCCACCGCCTCCTGCCTCTGCCGTGTGAGTGCCTGCACCAGGGTCATCTCGACTTTCCATTGCATCTGCTCGCGGGACAGTGATTCCGTCACCTCTCGCTCCTGGGCCTCGAGTTCGCCCAGTTCCGATGACGGGACGGGAAGACCCTGCGCCTCTTCTTCCCGCAGGCTTTGCAGGCGCCTCTGAATATGCTGCCGCCTTGCCTCGAGGCGCTCGATAACGGCAGGTGGAGTCGATTGCGCAAGGCGGACGCGCGCCGCCGCGGTATCGAGAAGGTCTATGGCCTTGTCGGGCAATTGCCGGCCGATAATGTACCGACTGGACAGCTCCACGGCCGCCCGCAATGCCGCATCTGTAATCAGAACCTTGTGGTGGCGTTCGTAATAGCTCTTGAGCCCACCCAACATCATGATCGCGGTTTCCTGGTCCGGCTCATCGACCTTGATGAGCTGGAATCTGCGCACGAGCGCCGCATCCCGCTCGAAATACTTCTTGTATTCAGACCATGTCGTTGCCGCGATCATGCGCAGTTCGCCCCGGGCCAGCGCGGGCTTCAAAAGATTGGCGGCATCGCCACTGCCCGCCTCAGCGCCGGCGCCGATCAGCGTATGCGCCTCATCCACGAAAAGAATGATCGGCACGGGGGACTGTTTCACTTCGTCTATGAGGTTTTTAAGGCGCTTCTCAAACTCCCCCTTGACGCCCGCCCCGGCCTGCAACAACCCCATGTCCAGAATGTGGACCGCGACATGGCGAAGCTCTTCCGGGACGTCCCCCGCAACGATGCGCAGCGCAAGGCCCTCTACCAGGGCCGTCTTGCCGACCCCCGGGTCCCCGACAAGAATCGGATTGTTCTTGCGCCGCCGACTCAAGACATCAACCATCTGCCGCACTTCATTGTCGCGGCCCAAGACAAGGTCTATGGCGCCATCCCGCGCCCGCGCCGTGAGATCCACCGAAAACTGCGACAAGGCGCCGTTTTCAGCGGCTGGTGTCCCGGTACGTACAGAGGACTGACCAGCGGTGGACCCCGCGGCACTGACAGACTCAGCGGAGCCCTTGGTCAGACTCGCGAAGTTCTCCCGGAGCTCCTGAAGCGGGATGTCATCGAGTAGCGCAAAATGGTTGCCGGGCAGGCGCGGGGCCAGTTCCAGGAGCGCGTCGAGCAAATCGCCCGAGCGAATAGCTGAATGACCGTAACACAGACTGGCATTGAGCCACGCCTGCTCGAGCCACTGCAGCATAAGAGGCGAAAATCCGGGCTTACCGGTGTTGCCGGCCTTGTTCGTATTCAAAGCCTGCAGCAGGCCTTGCCAGAGACGATCCATATCGACCTGGTAGGCGCGCAGGATGTGCGCCATGTCGCCAGTGCCGTCTTCCAGAAGCTTGATACAGAGATGCTCGATCGTGATTTCGTAATGAGCCCTTGCCGACGCAAATCCCGCGGCCGCATCCAGCGTGTTGACGCAATAGTCACCCAATTTGCCAAGAAGGCTTTTGACTTGCTTTACGCTCATCGTCATGTCCCCTGAATTTTGTTCTCATCATTTACAGCAGCCACACGTTTCTTTCACGCGGCGGTCACGCGCTTTTGCCGCCGTACCCCTATCAAGGCATCAATGTACAGGGGCAAGGCCAACAGACTGACGGGGCCCGCAATCAGGCCGTAGATAGGGAACGCGGTAGCGAGGTGGGCGCGGAACACGATGCCCGGATACCACAGGCTAGCCCCGTAAAGCAAAGCGATGCTGAGCAGCGACAGGGACAACGTCCACCCCCACAAGCGGGCTTTCTGTCGCCACTCCTGCAAGGACCACGTCCGGCGGGCCAGTACATAGGGAATAACCACGATCCACCGGGTAAACCCGTATACGACCCCGACATACATAAACGCCAGAAAAAGCCACATCCCCATGTGCCCGTGGACAACGCCACAACCCAATGTCAGGACACCGACCGCCACGACGTCCCGGGCCGTCAAAACCCGGCTCACCTGAACCAGGATTACCAATAGGTAATCCACAGCGATCACGAGGAAGCCAAAAACATCCCCTACCAAGCCCCAATGTTTGTGAAAAACGGTGCGGGCACCGAGTGTCAGCACCAGCACCGCCACCAGATCGCGGTATCCCAGGTTCCAGGATGACGACTTCGGCGACGGGTTGCGCGCCTTATTCCTGGGTGCGTCGACTTTGTTTATTCCCATGCGGCCATTTCCCGGGTCATATTCCTCCACCCCCTCCTCGCGCTCAAGACACGCCTCGTCCGGACCGCGAACACGGGCTCACGTCTACCCCAAGATATCGACCCCCGGAAGAGCCGCTGCGCCCGCACACACCTTCAAAAAACCCGTCTTGATACGGCTTTGTCACGACGCCTTCCTCTGCTCACAAAAAAACGGATGTCCTTCGCAGACATCGATGATCTCCCGGGGCCCGTGACCACGACGGATTGTCCACCCGCTCATCGCCCTAAATACAGACAACAACACGAATCCTGGAACCGCCAACAAACCCGCGCACAAAACGCCTCACCAGCGCACGCTTCCGCGCTCCCGTCTCCTTTTTCCGTACCAATCGTTGCGTCGACTTCTCGCCCCGACTTCTGCGTGCCAACACCGCATCACCTGTCCCCATATATTGCCAGTAATAATCCCAATGCCGACAGGCAAGTTCTTCGAAGGAGCTGGGGCCGACGCGCAAATAGACGGGGCGCTTGCCAGTCCGGCGATCGAACCAGGATTCTAGACCATAGGTTGCGTCATAGGGTGACTCAAAAACCGTGATACGCGCCATCACTCGCGCCCACGGCACGCGATAGGGACTGTGCTCTGTGCGCTCCTGGGCCGAAAGGGCGTTGGCGGGTACCGGGCGCACGGCCACGGGTCGCGAGTCAGAGGCAACGCCTCCGTTACGCGTCCAGCGCTCGAAGGTGCGCAGAGTGAGCCCAAGCTCTGCACACGCACGCCGTTTACGGGCGCCGCTTCTTACGGCCTCCTGGATGAGCCTGACTGCGGCCTGGCGATCTGGGGTGCTCATCATACGTCCTCGTCCTCCCGAAAGACTCGCCGCGGCTTTTTTCGGAGTGTCAAAAGCGCGGCGGTTTCCGCCAGCGCCTTCTCCTTGCGGTTCAGTTCGCGAGCCAAGGACTGACTGCGCTTCTTCTCTTGGGCCAAGGCGGTTCGCAGGTCGGAGGCCGTCCCCCCGGGACCGACACCCGTGGCCTGCTCACAGGCTATCCGCCAGGCCTTGACCTGGTCTGCGAAGAGCCCTTCCTTACGGCAATACTCACCGAGTTCCGCGGCGTTCATGGCGAAGGTCGCCACCACGATGGCGAGCTTCTGGGCCGAGGACAGCTTATCGCCCGACGGCTTCGTTGTGTTCACCGTTCCTCCTTTACCTCGTATCTCCTCGCGCCAGCGATAGAGTGTGGAATCTGGAATGCC
>JAJYPQ010000079.1 GCA_021795255.1 Pseudomonadota bacterium | reverse complement strand
TCCCACAGGGCGATGATACACAGGCCGATCGCCATCATCGGAAACACAATACCGATGAGCCCCTTGGTCAGGGTCGCGAGGGCCGCAAAGGTGAAGGCCGCGTACATCCCCCATCGGCGTCCTGAACCCATGGGTTCGCGGTTCGCCAAAATAAAGGCGAAAAGACTGAGACTAGACAGCACCGACACGGCCATGTCGAGCGTAATGACGTGTCCCATACCGAAATACAGGAAGGAGGTCCCAAGCACCATGGCCGACAACCAACCGGTCCTGCGGCTATAGAGCTTTCGGCCGACAACGTACACCGCAACGCAACCAAGGACTGCAAAGGCCGCGGTCCAAAACCGCAGCGACCACTGGCCGAGGCCGAAAAGGCGGATGGAGAACGTCTGAAGCCAATAAAAAAGCGGTGGCTTTTCAAAGTAGAGAACCCCGTCGAGACGGGGAGAGATGTAATGGCCGGTGACCACCATCTCGCGGGGAATTTCCGAATAACGCGCCTCGTCGGGAGCGCCCAACTCGCGCGTGCCGAGCATAATGCCAAAGAGCAGCGCGGCCAGGAGCGTGACGAGCAAGATGTCGCGAGACCAAAAACGATTTTCGTGCTGCGTATTTTCGTTAGGAGACATGGCGGAATGAGTCTGAATTTGTGCGGCAGGGTAGCACAAATTGGGGGCGAACGGCAGACGGAAGGCCCCCGAGGGGGCTTTCCTTCGCGGGACGTCCGGGCGGTTGCGCCATTCGTCCGGCTTCGCTAGGCTAGGATTTGAAAAAATCGATGGATGGAGCCTTGTCAATGAAGAAAACGATAACGAAAGCCGCGGTCGCTTTGGCCGCCCTAGTCGCTACCGGCAGCGCGTTCGCTAACCCGGCCTCGCAAGCGCTTGATCACGCCGTGCAAGCCGGCGCGCACATATTCGCCACCGATACCTTCGGGGGCCATGAACAGAGTTTCCACGGCACGCGCACCACGTGCGCCACCTGTCACGTCGACGGCGGCCGTGTCATGGGTCACTTGCCCAACGGCAAGAAAATCCCGAGTCTCGTGAACGCAGTCGCCATTTTCCCGCGCTATAACCCGCACATGCACAAGGTCATCAGCTTAGAGACTCAAATTCAGGCCTGCGTGCGCAACGGGCTTTTGGGTCACGCGCCAGCTTACGGCAGCCGCACCATGGTGGACCTCGTCAGTTACTTGGGCTCGCTCGCCCACGGCCAGAAAGTCGCGATCGGCGGGAAACCGCGTTAACCCACCTTCGGCAGCGGCACCTCGCGTATAGCGAAGGACATAGCGTCCAAGTCCGCGAATACGTAGGTCGCCGCGGCGCCTACTCCGCCCACCGTTCCAGGGTTGACGACCATGGTCTTGGATCCCTTCATGTTGGGCACCCACTTGATTTCGGCCACGTGGTCGTGGCCACAACACACGACGTCCCAATCTCCCGTGCACGCCAAAGCACGGGCATAGTGCGGGTAGTGAACGACAAAAAGACGTTTCCCCCCTAGCTCAATATCGGCGTCCTGGCCATAATAGCGCACGAAAGTGGCGGGCTCTTGGCTTAGGCGCGCAAGATGGAACACATCCCCGGTATTATTGCCGTGAATGGCGTGAACCATCAGGCCATGGTGCCGCAAGGTGCGCAAGGTGCTCGGGGCTACGATATCGCCGCAATGCACGACCGCCTCGGCGCCCAAGTTCTTGGCTTCGAACACAGCCGCGTTCAGAAGATCGCGATGGTCGTGACTGTCGGATACGATGCAGATTTTCATGCGTGGAGTCTAGCAACTTGGGGACGTCAGGGCACCCTTAAAGAACGGCGCGGGAATCCCCACCCCCTCAAGAGGGTGGGGAAGAAAGCGTCTATTTGCTCTGGCACTCCTGAACCAGCGCATGAGCCAGTGGGAATACGGCCGGGATATCGATTATCTGCAACAGAAAGCCGAACAAGACCGCATCGTGTGCTTCACCAGGGATGAGCGTGGCACCTCTAGCCGGTGTCCCGTCTGCGGCCATCGTCATAAGCCCAAAGGGCGGAATTGGCGATGCCAAGCCTGTGGATTTACAGGTCACAGGGATATCGTAGGCGCGGTCAATATGCACCCGCGCGCGTCCGGTCAGGTGGTGGCGTTTCCCCAACGCATCACGTATCTCCGTCCGGGAAGTCTCCGGCGTAGTAGTAGCCCGGACACGGGCCACCGGCCGGATTCGTCTGGCAGGTGTTGTCTTGCCGAAACCGGAATCAAGCACCGCAGGATATATGTGCGGGCTCCCTGGAGCATGCCCATGCACCGTGTGACTCGACAAGAAGCTTACCCGCTTTAGCGGGTTGAGAGTGTCACGCAGTCGGGGCTTGGTCCGAAGAACGCTGGGTCTTAAATGACGGCTCGCGCCGTAACTCGTCAGATAGGGGGTTGCGCCCAAAGCGCAACATAAAGAATCCTGCGCGGAACAAAAGGACGGCGAAACAGAGGGAAAACCAGAGGCGCCTTACGCGCCCCTGGTCGGCCAAACACTAGAAATGCAGCAGCGGGACAATCAAAAGCGCAACAATATTGATGATCTTAATCATCGGATTGATGGCGGGGCCCGCTGTATCTTTATACGGATCGCCTACGGTGTCGCCGGTCACGGCCGCCTTATGGGCCTCCGAGCCCTTGCCGCCGAAATGATTGTCCTCGATGTATTTCTTGGCGTTATCCCAAGCGCCTCCGCCCGTGGTCATGGAAATAGCCACGAAAAGACCGGTCACGATCGTCCCCATGAGAACGCCGCCCAGGGCCTGTGCGCCCAAGGCAACGCCCACGACGATTGGTATGAGGACCGGCAGCAGGGACGGAAGGATCATCTCCTTAATGGCAGCTTTGGTCAGCATATCGACGGCGCGGGAATAGTCTGGCCGGCTGGTGCCCTCCATGATGCCCGGGATTTCCTTAAACTGCCGCCGTACCTCGACCACCACTGAACTCGCGGCCCGGCCGACAGCCTCCATAGCCAAGGCCCCGAAGAGGTAGGGAATGAGGCCGCCTAGAAACAGGCCTATGATCACCATGTGATTCGACAGGTCGAAACTGATGATCTTGCCGGTTCGCGCGGTCAGTTCGTGAGTGAAGTCCGAGAACAGCACCAAGGCAGCAAGGCCGGCCGAGCCTATGGCGTACCCCTTGGTCACGGCCTTGGTGGTATTCCCCACAGCGTCCAGAGGATCCGTCACGGCACGCACCTCCGGCGGTAAATTCGCCATCTCGGCGATACCACCGGCGTTGTCGGTAATGGGGCCATAAGCATCCAGCGCTATGATCATGCCGGCCAAGGACAGCATGGCCGTAGCCGCTATGGCGATCCCATAGAGCCCGCCCAGGTGGTAGGCGAGACCTATGCCCCCGCAAATGACGAGCACCGGAGCCGCAGTGGCCTTCATGGATACCGCAAGCCCCGCGATCACGTTCGTGCCATGACCGGTGGTAGACGCCTGCGCGATATAGCGCACGGGTCCATACTCGGTCGCGGTGTAGTACTCCGTGATCACAACCAAAAGGCCAGTCACGAGCAGACCGGTCAGAGCGGCGTAATAGAGATTCATGACGGAATAAGCGCCATTATTCTGCATCAGCCAATGGGTAATGGGATAAAACATAGCGGCCGCGATGACGCCGGTCACGATGAGACCCCGATAGAGGGCGTTCATGATCTTGCCCCCCGTCCGCGCCCGCACAAACCAGGTACCGATGATCGAGGCGATGATCGAGGCGCCGCCCAGGGCCAGCGGGTACACAAGGGCGTTATGAAAACCCTGCAGGTCAAGATGTCCCAAAAGCATGGTGGCAACGACCGTGACCGCGTAGGTCTCGAAGAGATCGGCCGCCATCCCAGCGCAGTCGCCCACGTTGTCGCCGACGTTGTCGGCAATCACGGCTGGGTTACGCGGGTCATCCTCAGGAATGCCGGCTTCCACCTTACCGACCAGATCCGCGCCTACGTCGGCACCTTTGGTAAAGATCCCGCCGCCCAAGCGCGCAAAGATCGAAATCAAGGAGCCGCCGAAGGCAAGCCCTACGAGGGGGGAAATGTCGATATGGTGTCCCGCTGGCGTCAGTGCCAACAGCACGGCAAAATAGCCGGTCACACCCAAGAGGCCCAGGCCCACCACGAGCATGCCGGTGATGGCCCCGCCCCGGAAAGCGACGCGCAAGGCGGCGTTAATTCCGTGAGAAGCGGCGGCCGCCGTCCGCACGTTCGAACGGACCGAGACATTCATCCCGATATAGCCGGCGAGTCCGGACAAAAGCGCCCCGATCGCAAAGCCGATAGCCGTCAGATGGTGGAGAAAAAAGAAAATCAGGAGAAACAAGATGACACCGACAAGACCGATCGTCCGATACTGCCGGTTCAGGTAGGCTTGGGCGCCTTCCTGTACCGCTTGGGCGATCTCGACCATGCGCGCGGTCCCTGTCGGCTGCTTTAGAACCCACACGATCGAAATACCGCCGTACAAAAGTGCTAAAGCGGCACAAGCAAACACCACCAAAAGATCGACTGACATACACAAGCTCCCTAGGATGATGGTAACGGATGGCACGATAGTCTTTGCTTCGCGCCTAATAAATTATTGCTTCTTGAGTGCCAAGCCCCCCTCGAACCGGGTGCCCGGCTCAAACCCAAAGATTCGATCCAATTCGACTTCGCGTATCAAGGCGTCAACCGCCGCCTGCCCGTGCTCACGGTAGACCTCCGAAAGAATGAGCTTGGCGGAATTGCCGTTATAGAAACCGGCAAAGCCCGCTTGCACTTGCAAAAGCTCACGGGCCTTGTCGATTGTCATCGCTAGACCTTAAAGTTGTCGCCCAGCTTTTTCTTGACCGCGACATTCTTTAGCTTGACGTAATTGGGTAAGCCGTTCTTATAAGGAGGATAGTCTTCGCCCTGAATGAGCGGCTCAAGGTAAGTGCGGCACTTTTTGGTGATCCCGAACCCATCCTCGGTAATATAGTCTTCCGGCATCTTCTTCTCGACGTTAGCCACATCGGCCAGATTCGCGACGCCCAAGTCCCACTTGTAAGGACGATTCGCTTTACGAACGATTGTGGGCATGACGGCGTTATGGCCCTTCAAGGCCAGCTCGACGGCCCTCTTCCCCAAGGCATAGGCCTGCTCGACATCGGTCTTTGACGCGATGTGGCGAGCGGCTCGCTGGAGATAGTCGGCGACGGCCCAATGATACTTGTAGCCAAGTTTGTCTTTGATGCGCTGGGCGATCACCGGAGCCACGCCTCCGAGTTGGGCATGGCCGAAGGCATCCTTTAATCCGCTCTCGGCGAGGAACTTCCCGTCTTTGCCCTTGACGCCCTCGGATACGACGATGGCGCAATAACCATAGCTCTTGACCGATTGATCAACGCGGGCCAAAAATGCCTCTTCGTCGAAAACTCGCTCAGGGAACAGAATGATATGAGGGGCATCGCCGACCTTTTCCGCAGCTAGGCCGCCGGCCGCGGCAATCCATCCTGCATGGCGTCCCATGACCTCCATTACGAAGATCTTTGTGGACGTCTTCGCCATGCTGGCGACATCGAAAGCCGCCTCGCGGATCGATACCGCGACATACTTGGCCACCGACCCAAATCCCGGGGAACAGTCCGTAAACGGTAAGTCGTTATCGACCGTCTTCGGCACCCCAACGCACACCACGGGATACCCTAATTGATCGCCTATCTGCGACACCTTATAGGCGGTATCCTGGGAATCGCCGCCCCCGTTGTAGAAAAAATAGCCAATATTATGGGCCTTGAACACCTCGATCAGCCGCTCGTATTGGGCCTTGTTCTCCTGAAGCCCCTTGAGCTTGTAACGACACGAGCCAAACGCCCCTGCCGGGGTGTGGCGCAAAGCCCGAATCGCCTCGACCGATTCCTTACTGGTATCGATAAGGTCTTCAGTTAAGGCGCCGATGATGCCGTTACGCCCGGCATACACCTTGCCGATCTTCGCCTTGTGCTTGCGCGCAGTCTCGATAACACCGCAAGCCGAGGCATTAATAACCGCTGTCACGCCGCCAGACTGGGCATAAAACGCGTTTTTAGGCTTTGCCATATCTGTTTTCTGCTCCTGCAACTCTCATGTCATGAATAGAAAAGGTAATCGCTTATTTAGCGTGTCTCTCGGGTCCTAGGGCACGCTCGCGCTCGTGGTCCGCCTGGAGTTGTAAGAGATGGGTCACGCACTCCCCGATATCGTCGTAGACCTCGCGCCCTGTGCCGTACTGCTCGTGGGCGCTATAGAAAAACTGACACCGATACTGGCTTCCTCCGGTCTTAAATACCACGAAACTCGTGTCACGTTCGGTCCAAAAGATCGTAGGACAAACCGTCAAGGCCGTCGATTCCCGGTCAAGGCGTAACTCGCTGTCGGCAAGTTCTATGGCGACAGTCTTCCCATAACGCTCATTGACGGCGCTTCGGGTCATCCAGAGCTCCGTATCCGTAAAATCTGGTATCGACGTCATAGAAAGTCTCAAATCGATATCGGGCCGCGGGTCGGCCACGTAAAATTGTGGTTAGCGTAGCGCAAAAACGCGCGCAATACATGTCGCGGGGCGAACTTTTTTATGCCCACCATGGGCGGCTCTTGTCGTCAAAAAACATTGACGGCACGGGAACCAGCGGGTAGCTTAGGATATGGGAAACCCCTGCTCGGGGACAATATATAAAGAACCTCTACTAGGTCAATCCAAATCTAAAGCGAGAAAAACCATGCGAATCGTGCTATTGGGAGCACCGGGCTCCGGGAAAGGGACGCAATCCAAACTGTTGGTTGAAAAATACAAGATCCCCCAAATCTCCACGGGCGATCTCTTGAGGGCGGCGGTGACAGCCGGTACGGAACTCGGCAGGCGCGCCAAAGCCGCGATGGAAGCCGGTCAATTGGTCACAGATGACGTGGTTCTGGGCATGATTCAGGATCGGCTCGGGCAGTCAGACGCAAAAAACGGCTTCATCCTCGACGGATTTCCGCGCAATAACCCGCAAGCCCAGGCCTTAGACTCTCTCCTCGCACGTCTAGGCCAACCCCTGCAACTGGCGCTTCTGGTCGATGTCAACACCGAAGTCCTGCTCAAGCGACTGACGGGCCGGCGGACCTGTGCCCGATGCGGGCAAATGTATAACGTCTACTTCCAACCTCCGCGGATACCTGGACGCTGCGACAAATGTAACGGTGAACTTGAGCAGCGCTCGGACGACAATGAGGCCACCATCCGCAAGCGTCTCGAGGTCTACGAACAGCAGACCGCTCCGCTTATCGCTTACTACAAGAGCCAGAATAAGCTACGCAAGGTGGTCGGCGAAGGCGATGTCCAAGAGATATTCAGGACGGTGTCGGGACTTATCGAGGATCATATCCATCCCCTCTCGGCCCTTCGTCAAGCCGTGACCCCGCAGGTGCCCGCGAAGCCCAAGGTCGCTGCCGTAAAGCCCACGGCGGTCCCCGCCCGGCCTGAGAAGGCCGCCACAAAAAATCCGCCGGCCACAGAGGCAAAACCCGCCGTGAAGAAGGCGGCGCCCAAGAAGAAGGCCTCGGCGAAGAAGGCGGCTTTGAAAAAATCCACCGCTAAGAAGGCGGCGCCCAAGAAGGCTGCTGTAAAGAAGAAAACGGCCGTGAAAAAGAAAACAGCCGTGAAGAAGGCGGCGCCCAAGAAGAAGGCCTCGGCGAAGAAGGCGGCGCCCAAGAAGGCTGCTGTAAAGAAGAAAACGGCCGTGAAAAAGAAAACAGCTGTGAAGAAGGCGGCGCCCAAGAAGAAGGCAGGTCCTAAGGCCTCTGTGAAGAAGTCAGCTACCAAAAAGAAGGCGGCGAAAGGTCGCCGCTAGACCGTAAGTCAGTGAAAAAGACGGGCCTCTCGGGGCCCGTCTTTTTATGAAGGAGGGCAGCTCACACTCGCGCCGCCCTTTTCCCCGCCGTTAAACCGGGTTAACCTCCGTTTATGACTTTTATCGTCAATCGTGCTCCCTTTCCGGGCACCAGACTGCGCCGCATGCGCCGAGACCGCTTCTCTCGCGATTTGGTACGTGAACACTCGCTTTCGGCAAAAAACCTCATTATGCCGGTTTTCGTCATCGAGGGGCATAATCACAGCGAAGCGATCCCGTCGCTGCCGGGGATAGAGAGAATGACCATAGATCGGCTCATCGAGGCCGCGACGGCCTGGACGAAAGATGGCATTGGGACCATCGCGATCTTCCCTGTGGTACCGAAAGAGCAGAAGTCCTTAGGGGCCGAAGAGGCCTTTAATCCCACCGGTCTCGCTCAACGCGCGGTTCGGGCCATGAAGTCGGCGCTACCTGAGCTCGGCCTTATCACCGACGTAGCCCTTGATCCCTTTACCGTGCATGGGCAGGACGGCCTAGTGGATGCCGAGGGCTATGTCGTAAACGACGAAACGACGGCAGTTCTCGTCCGCCAGGCCTTGAGTCACGCCGAGGCCGGGGCCGACATTGTCGCTCCCTCGGATATGATGGACGGTCGTATCCAGGCGATCCGCCTGGCCCTCGAGGCGCACGACTTTCGGCACACCCGCATCCTCGCGTACGCCGCCAAGTACGCGTCGGCCTTTTATGGCCCGTTCCGCGACGCCGTTGGCTCCGCCACGTCGCTTGGCTACACGGATAAGAACACCTATCAAATGGATCCGGCCAACAGCGACGAGGCCTTGCACGAGGTCGCGATGGACCTAGCCGAAGGCGCCGATATGGTGATGGTAAAGCCCGGCCTGCTGTATCTCGACGTCATCAGCCGCATCAAAGAGACCTTTCGGGCCCCGACGCTTGCCTATCACGTGAGTGGAGAGTATGCGATGCTGAAAGCCGCCGTCCAAAACGGCTGGCTCGACGAGCGCAAAGCGGTATTCGAGTCCCTTACCGCGCTCCGGCGGGCCGGCGCCGACGGCATTCTTACCTACTACGCGGCAGCCTGTGCCCGCTGGTTGCGGGAATAACGAAGTTAGGCCGAACTCGGCTCGGAGCGTCCCAGAATCTCGGTTTCAATCTGTTCAAGACTCGTATGCCGCACATCCTTACCCTTCACAAGATAAATGACATACTCGCAGATATTACGGGCGTGATCACCGATCCGTTCCAGGGCCCGCATGGCCCACATAACGTTGAGCACCCGGGAGATGGTTCTTGGGTCTTCCATCATAAAGGTGATCATCTGGCGCATGAGACCGTCGTATTCCTTATCGACCTGGCGGTCTTCGCGGGCCACCCGTATAGCGGCCTCCATGTCGAGTCTGGCGAAGGCATCCAGCGCGTCGTGCACCATTTGGCGCACATGATTACCAAGAGAATGGACCTCCACGTAGCCGTCCTTCGGGCGTTCTTCGGCCGCCAGACGCACCGCCATACGGCCGATTTTCTCGGCCTCGTCGCCGATGCGCTCTAGGTCGGTTATGGTCTTGATCACCGCCATGACGAGGCGCAAATCGCTGGCCGTGGGCTGGCGACGAGCGATGATCTGATTGCATTCCTCGTCGATGGTGACGTCCATCTTGTTGACTTTGTAGTCGTTTTTTATAACCTCGTCGCCCAACACCGCATCGCCCTTTACGAGGGCAGCCATGGCATCGATGATCTGTTGCTCTACCAGCCCTCCCATATGCAGGACCCGGGTACGAATATCCTCAAGCTCCGCATTGTAGCGGCGCGAAATATGGGGATTCACATGTGGCTCCATGATGTCTCCTGGCCTTTCAGCCGTAACGTCCCGTGATGTAATCTTCCGTCTGTTTCGTCGCCGGGTTGGTAAAAATCGTGTTCGTGCTACCGAACTCTACAACGCGTCCAAGATACATAAAGGCAGTATAGTCAGAAACGCGCGCCGCTTGTTGCATATTGTGGGTCACAATCGCAATCGTGTAATTCTGTTTGAGCTCATAAATGAGCTCCTCGATCTTGAGTGTCGATATGGGGTCCAAGGCCGAGGCCGGCTCATCCAAAAGCAGCACCTCGGGCTTTAAGGCAACGGCGCGCGCCATACAAAGGCGCTGCTGCTGACCCCCCGACAGGCTCATGCCACTTTGACCGAGCTTCGCGCTCACCTCGTCCCACAATGCCACTTGGCGCAAAGCCTCCTCCACGCGATCGTCTAGCTCGGCTTTAGGCATGCGCTCATAGAGTCGGATACCGAAAGCGACGTTCTCGTAGATCGACATCGGAAAAGGGGTCGGCTTTTGGAAAACCATCCCAATCCGGGACCGCAAGCGGTACAGGTCTTCCCCCGGCAAAAGCACGTTGCGGTCATCAAGCCAAATCTCGCCGGTCGCCCTTTGGTCGGGGTAAAGCTCGTACATGCGATTAAACGTGCGTAACAAAGTCGACTTTCCACATCCCGAGGGGCCGATAAAGGCCGTGACCAGATTGGTGGCGATCTCGAGATTGATGTCATGCAGAGCAGCCTCCTTGCCATAATAGAAGTGCAAGTTGCGCACTGTAAGCTTGCTACCGTTACTGTTATGCGCCGATTCCATTATCAGGGCCCCTGCGGTCTCCTTAGGAAATAGAAGGGCCCTCGATCATTCGGATAAGCCCCCTGCGATTATGCCACAGCTCCCCCGAAGGGGGAGGTTTCTTAGCCATAAACGGGTCCTGGATCTCGCCCTTGCGTAGCCCAGGCTAGAGGGCGATGACTCCGGCATGGACGCCCCGAGCCCCACTGACAGGAGGACCAGCTGTGGACCACCGTCCACGAGGTCCGTAGGTGCAGGACCGTAAAATCCCACCCATGCTAGGGGGGCCAAGCCCCCCGCTCGTCCCTAGAAGTCGTACTCGACCATCAGGCGGTTATAGACAAACCGGTTAACATGGGGAATGTTGTGGGCAATACCGACCCGATCGCGCACCGAAAGCCCCTTCAAAGGACCCTTTAGGAAATAGGTCAGATCGAAATCGACCTCATTGGTCCGGGCTGAAGAATAGCTGGGGGTCAGGGTGTTGTAGTACTCGGCATAGCTTGCGATAAAACGCAGCTGGTGTTGCAAAAAGAATGTGGTCGCCGAGACCTTGAGCGCATGTCCGCTCGTTTGCCTGTCGACCATACCTTGAATCATAGAGGTCGTGTACAAAGGATCAGTCGCATAGCCTGTTGTGTAAGGGGAAACGACGTCCCCGTTTCCGAACGCACCAGGGTGGGCCGGCAGATCGTTATAGCCGAGGCTGAGCTCATCGCTCTGATGCTTGACACCGATAACCGCGCCGTAGACCGTGGCGTTCACAGGACCCAGATACTGGGCGCCAGAGCCCGTCTCGCGAATGAGCTGGCCGCCTACAAACGGCTTTAAAGCGCCGCCGCCCGGAAAGGTATAAGCGCCTTGGGCATCCGCCATCTTGGCGAGATCATAAAACTCGTAACCCCAGCCCGCGACCTTCAAGCCACCAGTGTGATAACCAACACCGAGAGCGGCAGCCCCTGGATCTGTCCGGCCCGCCATGCGAGGGTTGGGACTCCCGCCAATGTTAGTCGAATTATAGAGGTCCGTCTGCGAGAAGTGGTTGGCAGTACGACTCTTAAAGCCGTTGATGCGTAAAGCCGAGATCGTGAGCCCGGTAACCGGCTTTATGGCGGCAAAGATACCTTGATACGTGGCCGGAACCATGCGCGAGTCGGAGGCATTGAGCCACGGGGTCGATAACAGCTGGTCGCCGGCCCGCACCAGGACGCGCCGGTTCTGATATTGAAGGAAGGCCTGACCGAAGGTATCAATCGCGTCATTCCCGGCAAGGGTCCCGTCGACTAGCGCGGGGTTACTATTGTTGAGTCCTAGGGAATGCGCAGCATAGAAGCTCGCTCCTGCCGAAAACCCATCAACGGATCCACTGAGTACGTTGAGGCCGCCCCCTAAGGAAAAGGCCGATTGCCCGGCCACGGGTCCGCTGTAGTGACGGGTAAAGTCATAGGCACGTAAATCGCCGTTGACCTTCATTCCCCCAAAAAAGCCTTGGCCCGCTTGGGCCGACACGGCGGCCGCCGAGGCCAGCAAGAGTCCGGCGAAAGGGACCCAGCGCGTTAGTCTCATAAATCCTCCTCTTATCGTTATGGCAGTCGAGACGGAAAGAGGGGTCATGAGTCACCCCCCCCCACCCGTAGCGCCAGCATGCTAAGGAAACTTTGTGACAGTCTGATGACACGCACAAGACCCACACCCGAGTTCAAGGGTCGGCCGTTGGCTTGGGTCTGGCACCGCCTTGGCCTATCC
>JAJYPQ010000594.1 GCA_021795255.1 Pseudomonadota bacterium | reverse complement strand
CCCGATCGCGCCAAAGAGGGTTACGGCTTGACGCCAGCCATCGTCGCGCGCGCAGCGGCCTTTACGCCCTCTTGGCTTATGACCGTGGATAACGGCATCAATAGCGTGGAGGGGGCGGCGGAGGCCGAGCGGCTTGGTATGCGGCTCATCATTACCGATCACCACTTGCCGGGCGCTGACCTCCCCGATGCCTACGCGATCGTCAATCCGAATCAAAAGGGCGATCCGTTTCCGAGCAAGGCGATCTCAGGGGTCGGGGTCGTTTTGTATCTTCTGATAGCACTCCGCCGGGAGCTTGGCTTGCGCACGGTCTCTCTGGCCCCTCTTTTGGATCTCGTGGCCTTAGGCACAATCGCCGATTGCGTACCTCTTGATGCCAATAATCGCCTCCTTGTGCGCGAAGGCCTGCGGCGGATTACTGCGGGTCGCGCATGCCCAGGGATAGAGGCGCTATTGGCAGTAAGCGGCAAACGGCCAGAGGACGTGTACGCCCAGGATCTGGGTTTTCAGGTGGGACCGCGGCTCAACGCCGCAGGACGCTTAGCCGACATGGCGGTGGGGGTTCGCTGCCTTTTGACAGACGACCGCAGTGAGGCCATGAGTTTGGCCCAGGAGCTGGATCGCTTGAATCGGGAGCGGCGTGCGCGGGAGGCCGAGATGCAGACCGATGCCGAGGAGCAGCTTGCGGAACTCTCGACAGCCGGCAGCTTGGCGCCCGGCATTTGCCTTATGGAGCCGCACTGGCATCCGGGAATCGTCGGGATACTGGCGGGACGCCTTAAAGATCGGCACAAACGGCCGGTGATAGCGCTTGCGCCGGCTGAGCCCGGATATCTTAGAGGGTCTGGGCGTAGTGTCGGGTGTTTAAACCTACGCGATACGCTCGCCTCGATTGCCGAACAATATCCCGGATTATTGAAACAGTTCGGTGGTCACGCGGCCGCCGCCGGTCTGACCATAAAGACCGTCGATTGGGAGACGCTCGCTGCGGCCTTTGCGCGCGAGGTTGAGCGCCGGGTGGGACGCGGTCCCTTTGAAGACCGGCAGACTGATGGCGAACTGCGCCCGGAGGAGCTGTCTTTGGCGCTGGCTCTGGCTATACGTGAGGGCGGGCCTTGGGGTAATGGATTTCCAGAACCGCTCTTTGAAGGGGTTTTTCACGTCATCGAGTCGCGGCTCATAAAAGATCAGCATCTGCGTCTTTTGGCGGCGCTAGTGGGGGCGCTTGATAGACCGGTCAAGGCCATGGGGTTTCGGGTCACGGAGGTAGCGCCCGAAGGTGCCGTGATCCGGCTCCGGTATCGCGTGGGCCTAGACCACTACCACGGCCAACAAAACTTGTGCCTCTATTTCGATGAATGGTCGCTCGTGTCGCTCAAAGAGCGAGTGCGCTAAACTGGAGGCCTGCGCTGGGTCCCAAGACCGGTGGGACATGAAACCGCGATTCCGTAAGGGGTCGTGGCCGGTTTTGAGGCGGCGTGACCGTCGATGAACTAGGCCCAGAAGCCCTTAATTGAGGAATCAGGACCCGTTATGCAGGGAAAAACGCTCGCCGATTGCGTGGGAAATACCCCGCTCGTTAGACTCCAGAGGATGGTTCCCGGTTCCGGCAACCAAATACTCGTGAAGCTCGAAGGCAATAACCCGGCCGGTTCGGTCAAGGACCGGGCCGCCTTGTCCATGATCGAGGCGGCCGAACGCACTGGGAGAATCCGTCCTGGGGACACCCTGATCGAGGCCACCAGCGGTAATACCGGGATCGCCTTGGCAATGGTGGCGGCCACCAAGGGTTATCGGATGATTCTGGTGATGCCGGAGCACATGAGCGCTGAGCGCCGGGGACTCATGCGCGCCTTTGGCGCAACCCTCATATTGACCTCGCGCGCTGGCAGCATGGAGGAGGCCATCGACAAGGCCCGAGAGATGGAGGCCCAGGGGGTGGGTTATGTGCTCGATCAGTTCTCAAACCCTGACAATCCAGAGGCCCACTATCGAGGGACCGGTCCTGAGATATGGCGCGATACCGAGGGTAGGATCACGCATTTCGTCAGCGCCATGGGCACGACCGGCACCATCATGGGGACGTCGCGCTATCTAAAAGAGCAGAACGCGGGGATCACGATAGTCGGTGTGCAACCGGCTCCCGGGGCCTCCATCCCTGGGATTCGTCGCTGGCCCGCCGCCTATCTTCCGAAGATTTATGACGCCAAACGCGTCGATCGCATCATCGACGTCGGTCAACAGCAAGCCGAGGACACCACACGCCGATTGGCCAAAGAGGAGGGCATATTCTGCGGCATCTCCTCGGGAGGGGCGGTGGCGGCGGCGCTCTTGCTGGCCGCGGAACTTGAGGGCGCAACCCTGGTCAGCATCGTATGCGATCGCGGCGATCGCTACCTGTCTACGGGAGTCTTCCCCATCTCATGAATGTCCTGGTGTTTGATATTGAGACCGTGCCTGACGTGGCCGCCGGGCGGCGTCTCTATAAGCTCGATTTGAGCGACGAGGACGTCGCGCAAGTGATGGCCCATCGCCGGCGGGAAGAAAGCGGCCAGGATTTTCTGCGCCACTATCTCCATAAGGTCGTGGCGATCTCGGTCCTTCTGCGCCGCAATGAGGAATGCCGGCTGTGGTCTTTGGGCGATGAATCCGCCCCCGAAGCCGAGCTCATAACGCGGTTTTTCGAGGGGATAGAGCGGTTTTCGCCGACGCTCGTATCCTGGAACGGCAGCGGTTTTGACCTACCGGTCCTCCATTACCGCGCGCTCCTCCACAAGATCAGCTGCGCCCGTTACTGGGAGTCAGGCGACAACGAC
>JAJYPQ010000593.1 GCA_021795255.1 Pseudomonadota bacterium | reverse complement strand
CGCAGATCTCCCGGAAATGGGTATAGAGGAAGTTTTCCTGGTGATGGGCGAGACACCATTTGGCGAGGATCGAGCCGCCGCGCGACACGATACCCGTCCGGCGCTTGGCGGTTAGGGGAATAAAAGGCAGGCGCACGCCGGCATGGATCGTAAAGTAATCCACCCCCTGCTCGGCCTGCTCTATAAGGGTGTCGCGGAACATCTCCCACGTCAGTTCCTCGGCCGCCCCCCCGACCTTCTCTAAGGCTTGGTAGATGGGCACCGTCCCAATCGGAACCGGCGAATTACGGATGATCCACTCGCGCGTTTCGTGGATATTGCGGCCGGTCGACAAGTCCATGATGGTGTCGGCGCCCCAGCGGGTCGCCCAGACCATTTTTTCCACTTCCTCCTCGATGCTGGAGGCCAGCGCCGAGTTGCCGATATTGGCGTTCACTTTCACAAGAAAGCGCCGCCCGATGATCATGGGCTCGAGTTCCGGGTGGTTGATATTGGCGGGGATAATGGCCCGTCCACGCGCCACTTCGTCGCGCACTACCTCGGCGGTGATGGCCTGTACCCCCCGCGCCTCCAGACCGGCGTTTTCCCGAAGCGCAATATATTCCATTTCCGGGGTGATGATGCCGCGGCGTGCGTAGTGCATCTGAGTCACGCAGGCGCCGGTCTTCGCCCGCCACATGGTGCGAAAGCCTGGGAAACGAATGTCAGCCAAGTCCTTGTCGGCCGCGCGCTCCTGCGCGTATTGCGAAGAAAGGTTGACCGTCTCGACATCCCCGCGATCTTGGATCCACTTCTGGCGCAGCGACGCAAGCCCTCGCGCCAGATCAATGTGCGCGGCCGGATCGGTATAGGGCCCCGAGGTGTCATACACCCGAATCGGCGGATTCACTTCCGCGCCGAGGCTCGCCGGTGTGCTCTCAAGCGCGATCTCCCGCATGCCGACCGCGACGTTATCGTGCGCGCCCTTGACGTACACTTTGCGCGAGGCCGGGAAAGGCGCAGTAATGGCCTGATCAAGAGTTCGCGTTAAGGGTGACAGGGTTCGAGGGTCTGCGTTCATCGCCCGGGGGTCCTATTCTAAAGAGTGGGGGGCGCGCGCACGGCGCCGGTCGTCGACCCGTAAGGTCGACCTATGGGCGATCAAAACTAATGGATTCTCGGAGCGATTGCAAGGAGCCGCTTGCGTCTCTCTGGCAAAAGGCTTACGCTAAAAACTCACGCTTCGGACCCCCCTTTGTATGCCGCAAGCATCATTTGATGTGGCGCGCCAGAATATGGTCGCGCAGCAGATTCGTACCTGCGAGGTGCTTGATGAGCGCCTCCTGGCGCGACTGCGCGAGGTGCCACGCGAGGAGTTCGTGCCCGCGGCGTACCGTGCTATGGCCTTCGCCGATATGAGTATTCCGCTCGGTCGTGGCCAGGTCATGTTTTCCCCGATGCTGGAGGCCCGATTGATCGACAACCTGGTCCTTTCGGCCTCCGATCGGGTTCTCGAGGTGGGGACGGGGACTGGCTACCTCACCGCGGTCATGGCCGGTCTTGCACACACCATTTACAGTGTCGAGATCGTTCCAGAATTCAAGCTCCGCGCGGCCAGCCACCTGAGCGCCCTGTACGTTAACAACATCAATCTCGAGGTCGGCGACGCGGCCCGGGGTTGGCCGCGCCATGGTCTCTACGACGCCATTCTGGTGAGCGGGGCCCTGCCCTTGGGGCCCGATCCCGCGTTTCGAGAGTCATTGACCGTGGGTGGCCGCTTGGTCGTGATTGTGGGGGCCGCGCCCGCCATGGAGGTGCGTGTTATCACGCGCCACGAAACCGACCGCTATTCCGAACGGTCGCTATTCGAGACGGATGTGCCGGTCCTGATCAATGCCCCCCAACCGGATCGCTTTCGCTTCTGATAAATGAAATAAAGCACCCTTATGCGCGAGATCTCGCCCGAAGAGCTTCACGCCCGGCTGCAGGCCGGCGATAAACCGATCGTCCTCGATGTCCGGGAGCCATGGGAGCGCAAGCTCTGTGCCCTACCCGATTCCCTCCATGCCCCTATGCAGCAGGTGCCGGCCCTGATAGAAACTTTGGACCCTGAAAAGGAGATGGTGATCTATTGCCACACGGGGGTGCGGAGCTTTCATGCCGCCCAGTTCCTTGAGCGCAACGGTTTCAAGAACGTCGTGAATCTCAAGGGTGGGATCGAGGCTTGGGCCCGCACCGTAGACCCGACCATGGCCCGCTACTGAGCTTATATGCTGATCGAGGCTGAGCGCAGCCGCTTATTGTTGGTCGATTTTCAGGCGCGGCTTTTTCCGGCCATGACGCAAAGCCCGCCAGGTCTCCTGCCACGCCTCACACTGCTGGTGCGCGCCGCGCGGCTTCTTACTATCCCCGTTGTCGTGACTCGGCAGTACCCCCAGGGTCTGGGTCCGCTCCTCCCCGAGCTTGCTGAGATCCTTCCCGACGATGCGTATCGAGCCGATAAGATGACCTTCTCCTGCTGTGCTGACGCCGACATTGCGCCAGTCTTTGCGGACGATCGTGATCAGATCCTGATCTCGGGCATCGAAACCCACGTCTGTGTCCTGCAAACCGCCTTTGATCTCGCCTCGCGCGGCAAGATCCCCTATGTCCTGGCCGACGGGTGCGCGAGTCGTGACCCCCTGCACCATGCCCAGGCCTTGGAACGGCTGGGCCGTGAGGGGGTGCGAATCGCGTCGATCGAATCTACGGTGTTTGAGTGGCTGCGTGGCGCGGACCATGTCCGCTTTCGGGAGCTCGCGCGCGAGATCAGGGACCTGCCGAAGACGATGACGGGCG
>JAJYPQ010000592.1 GCA_021795255.1 Pseudomonadota bacterium | reverse complement strand
ACGGTTATCCGCTGCGTAAATGCCGGTGGCGGAGACGTGCGTCATGCCTCTAGCCGCTGGCGCTGTGATCGCACCCAGCCGGGAACCAGGGGTTTGGCTCGGCCGGCCGGTTTTCGGCCCCTGAAAACGAGGCCTTTCGCGCTTCCCCATAAGGGAGTATTTTCTTGATCGAGCCTTATATGTAAGGACGCCATGATCACCGATGTCATCAGTCATCCTATGGGCCTTTATGCGCTGACAGCCGATGGCGACCTGGGATGCTTTTCCGCGAATCAGGGATTCCAGATCGATCAGGAGGCAACGGCCACTCTCCAAACCCGCCAGTTAAATCTCACGCGATTGCGCGAGCAACTCGCGCAAAGGGATCCCGAGCGTTCACGGGTTGCCGTGATCGGCCGTGCCGGCGGTCCCCGCGCCTGGGGCGAGATCTCACTCTTTCTCGAAGATTCAGTTGTACGGGAGCTCTATCCTGTGAGCGGGGTCGTAGCGGCTGGTCTTACTGTCTTTCAGAAAAGGAATCAGGAAAAGAGCATCTACCGAGGTATGGAGCTTTTGCTGGAGTATCGAAGGTTACAATATCCGGGCACGCCGGTTTATTGTCCCGTGTTGTTCGACCGAGGCCTCACACTGGAGTCTTATCCCGGGGTCGCCGAGTGTGTGGTCCCCGAGAACGTCCGCGCCCGGGCTGTGGATGTCTTGAATCTGGTCGCGGTCATCCCTACGGCCCTGCGCCATGTCGCCACCCTGAATCGGATTAAGGCCAAGGTCCATAGTGCCATTATCCATAAGGAACGGCGTCGGGGGGTACCGTTTGAAACCGTCGCCAGCTCGCCCCGGACGTGGACGGGTGTAAGCTCGCCCCAGGACGCCTACGCCGAGGAGGCCCCTAGCCGTAGGGAACGTCCGATCGTCTTGACAGAGCCTGAGCGCGAGGAATTGCGTCTTGCACAACGTCTGGCGCTCACCCAACATTGGCAAGAGGCCGCGTCCCCGCAAAAAGTGCCTGCGACGCTTAGGGAATTCAACCATTTTCGGGACCTGTCGCTAGATGTCCTCGGTCTTATCGCAGCCCATGCCCTGCTGTTTACGGCAGGGCCGGGGACCCGTCTTTTGCAGCAGGGGACGAGCACGCCCTGGAACCTCTATCTTCTGGAAGGCCGGGTCCAATTGGCCTCCAATGACCAAATGATGGTGACAGTGGAAGCGGGGACGAGCGCTGCAAAAAGTGCGATTGCATTTCTCAAACCGCGGAAATATACGGTGACGGCGCTTACGAATACCCGGTTCTGGTGGATCCACGACACGGTCTTGCGACGCGCAGGCGTGGGTGTCTAAGACTTGTCCCAAAGGATCGGTGGAGGGCGTGTACGGGCTTTGGCCGCTCGCGGCCAAAGCCCTAGCCAAATCGGGAGAGCGCCTCTTGCACCCACCCAAAGGCAATGCGCTCTTGCTCAAGACGCAGGTTCGGGCGTATCCGGTTGTCGCGCAGGTCATCAAAGAGCAGGCGTTCTTCTGGCTCTAGCCTCGGTAGCTCGCGCACCGTGGGATGGTCCTCGAAGCCCCATTGGGATTCGTGCGCGAGCAAGGTCGCGCGATCCATCAAGAACGACTCGACATGGCTCAAGTCTTGGCGAAGTTGGTCGAGTATCGCAAACCCGTGGGTGTCGATGTCGCCCCAATAGGAAAGCCGGCAACGACCGAGCCAGCGCGCCTCCCGCAACATGGTAAAGCCGTATCCGGCCCCAAAGATCACCAAGCCGCCCCGGTGCTCGGGAAAGGCGAGAAAGTTGATTTCGTTTTCGGTGATAAAGACCCGCGATACCGTAGGCCGCAGACGTGCGAAACTCTCGGCGTCCAAGGTCACGTCCCGCCCCACGAAGGAGGCGGCAAGGTCAGGGTCTAGGATCCGAAAGCGGATGCGTAGTGGCTTGTCGCGAAACCCGTAGCGCTGCGCGAAGGCATTGATCCCTATGGCCGAGGGGTCGCACGCCGTCTTGGGAAGGCTGTGGTCTAGGAGTTCTGTGAGTACGCCGCGGTGCGTTTCTATGAATTTGCTATCGATGCCCGGGATGTCGATTTGCCTAAGATAAATGCCGGGCCGGGGATTGGCGCTAAGCCAGGTAATGACGGCAAGTAGGCGATCCCACTCGGCCGCGAATTCGAGGGCCCGCAAGGGCCTTTGTTTGAGCCACTCTAAAAGAGCAGGGACCCTCGCTAAGGTCATATCGATTAAGCGTCTAAAGCGCTTGACCGCATCTTCTTTGCCTAGGATGGCTATCGCATCCTCGAGAGACGAGACCCAGACCTCCTTGGGTAGGGAATTGGCCCCCAGTACGCGATGGCGGATGGCGCGCCGCTCGAGGCGGTAGTGGGCTAGGGCCGCAAGCTCCGTAGCCCAGGCCCGCACCTCGTCGAACCGATCCGCCATTTCCGAGGCGCTAGGGCCCTTTAAGCTCAGGCGGCGTGGGAACAACGCCGTACCCGCGACGAGGCTCGATAATATCTCGCCGCGTGCCCACACGCGTTCCAGTTGGGCGTGGAGGTCGGCGGGCCTGGTCCAACTCATCTCGCTATCCGGGCCTTTTCGGCGCGGTACTCCTCTATGGACAGGTTGCGAAGCTTCGAGGACCGGCCCTCGTCGTTGTGGACAAAGCCCACGCATGACACGAACGGCTCTATGACGTGGATCTTTTGCAGGGGGGTCACGATCAGAAGCTGGAGGTTTAGTTCGCCAAAGAGCCGCAGGCCGTACTGCGCGGATTCGTCGGAACCGCGTGCGAAGGCCTCGTCTATGACCACGAAGCGAAACGAGCGGGAGCGG
>JAJYPQ010000078.1 GCA_021795255.1 Pseudomonadota bacterium | reverse complement strand
GGCCATGCGAAACGCTCTCCGCGCCCAATCCGACTGGAAAGGTTTCAAAGTGTTCCGGCATTTGCGAGGGAAACTCGTTGAGTTAGAAACGAACAATGGTGGCTACATGTATTTCTCTACCCTAGCCATTTGTCGGGCCGTTCAGGAGAAAGAGCCCAGCCTGAACGCGCTGCGCTAAGGCGGGCCGCATCCCGCGCCCCACCTCAAAGGAAGGTCTCCAATGAACAAAGCGTGGGGGCGTACGCGTATACTGGTTTAAGCAAGCCGCCGCGCACGGCGGGCGGGAGGAACGTTATGCGGCATTCGAGCTAGGGCTTGCCTACGGCAAAGGCCAGGGTGTCTCCTTGTTCATAGTGGCTCCGAACCATCCGGCAATACGATGGTCGGGTGGGGGCCCACGACGACCCTAACGAATGGCGCAATATGGACGTTTAGGATATTCCATATAGGGGTCGAAGTGCCGACTAGCCCGACCAGCAAGACAATCGGCCGTTTATCATTCCAGCTACGGGCCAGCACGGCCTTCTTTTCAATGCATCTCCTCACGATCTCCTCGTGCCGGGCGGCGTCCGTTGTGTATCGGGAATTCTGGCGTTTCCCCTCCCTGATACGGGTGGCTCGCTGCTCGTAATTCGCCGTCTTCCCAGCGACGCCATTATCATCTACGTCGCTGACCTCTGCGACCGCGGTAACTATCTCGACAAAAATCCGAGTGGGGGGCTGTTCGAACGTGACCTCAAAGTCGGGGCTCTCGGTCTTTAGGACCTCGCGCGGGCGGCTGGGGCAAATAACTGGCAGCAACATATTGAGTACCGCAATCTCCTGTCGCGTCTTGAAATCGTCTTGGCCCCCCTTACAGCAAACGGGATCGCCCCATGGCGACTTTAGCATAGCGTAGAAAACCTTCTGTCCTAATCCGTCATCGGTATTCGTGGGCATGACGCATCTCTTGTCATCTTTCTATAACGCGTGAAAGTACCATAATTTCCCCCGGCGCCGATATCTCTGAAACCCCCACCTTCTGGGGGTATAGGAGGTACCACAATGAAAGCCAAACCATATCGCAGTTTTATGCTGGCGATGGGGGCCATGATCGCCCTGACGCTCGCAATCGCCGCCCATGCCCGCCAGCTGGGGGTCGTACAGTTCGCCAACGGATCGACGCACCCCACCCGCATCGCCCATTATCTGCTTGACCAGGCAAAAGCGGCCACTCAACAGCCCGGCCGGGTTGTTTTGCTCCGCGCCGGCGCAAGCCCCGTGGGCACCCCTGCGTTCAATTTTGTGTTGAGTGGTGAGCGTGCCGCGGCGGTCCGTAATGCGCTGGTTGGCGCGGGCATCCCGCGGCGCAAGATCGTGTCGCAGTATGTGGGGATCGTGGACCGTGGCACGGCCGCGCAGGATCGCGCCGTGATCGTCGACGCGACCACGCGTGAAGCGCTGGCCGGCCAGGGAAAGGAGCAGGCCGTCCCTCAGGCGGCACCCAAGCAAATCCGCAAGCTACAAGCCGAGATCACGGCCCTACAGGCCGCCCAGGCCCACAAGCCGAAGGCGCCCGCAAAGCCCGCGCGCATCCGTAACTGGACAGGTTCGGCTTTCTATTCGCAACGGTCCGCGAGCGTCAATACTACAGCCGCTTACCTAAACCCGTTTTATTTGAATGGGGCCTCGTCGTACTCGGCCAGCTTTGGTGACGTATACGAGGGGACGGGGTTTGGTTTTGCTTTGGCCCGCCGTCCGTTTTTCCTGTTTGGGATGCCGGTGCATCTGCGCGTGTCTGGCATCGATCAAAAATGGCAAGTCCAAAACCCTGTGGAGGCCGGCCAGGTCGTGGGCGAATTCACCAACAGCGGGCTGCTGCTCCGGCCGCTGCTGGCACGCGATGCTGTGAGCTCTCAGTTCCTCCAAGCGGACGTTTCCACAACCAGCGATCTGTTTGGCGTTATGGTGAGCCCGGGAGTCCGCATCGGCTGGACGGGCGTTCAAAGCCTCACTGGGAGTTCAGTCTATACCTCATTTTCCACTTGCACGACCGGCAGCGGCGGGGGGACCTGTGGGGGCTATACGGATGTGTACCTAAACAGTACCAATGGGTCCGCAATCCGTGCCACCCCCAGTCTGAAAATCGGGTATGGGCCTGTGGCCGTGTCCTACTCCCAATCCCCGTGGGGCGCAGGTGGCTTCGATGCTCCGCGGGTGGTTATGGGGGCTGTGAACTGGGGCCACTTGCTCCAAGTGAAAGGTGGCGTGGCGATGGCCGACTGCCCCTCGATTTGCCAAGGCGGATCGGCGATCACGACCGGCAAGATCGTCTCTGTGAGCCTTGCAAAGTGGGGATGGGGGATCAACGCCACGGACGTGATGGGCGAGAAGTTTGTACAAGCCGGGGCGACCCAGCCGGCCACGCTGGCGCAGTTCCTGGCCCCATATAATCCCGCGCGGCCGTGGGATAGCCACAACCCAGGCGTCACCATGACGCTGACCAAGAACCTCACAAAAGACGTGCAGGCGTCAGTGTCATATGGGTATGAGAGCGAGAGCGGTTTGGGGTACAGCGCAGCGACAGGCGGCCTTGACACAGTGCAAAGTTCAGCCGTGATCAAAACGACCGAGATCAGCTTGAAAGGGCGCTTCTAACCTCCCCTAACCTCCCTCGCCACGGATGGCGCCTTGGCCCCCCAATGGGGGCCTTTTTTATGCCCGGGCTGGCTCAAAAAGTGACGCCGAAACGAACCACAATTTGAGCCACCAATTTCCCCCCGCGCCGATAGTGGTGAAGCCCCCGAAAACGTGGGGCATGAATGAGGGTTAAGATATGAAAATCACCGATCTGGCAACCGAGTATGACACCCCAAAATATTGGGAGGCGGTGGACGAAGCCGCGCGGGAATATCTGGAACGCCGCACCACGTGGCCGCACGGTCAGGGTTACTTGAAGTCGTGCGGAAAGTGGTATCCCAACCAGGACGAGAAGTGTTGCGTCTGTGACACGATCCGCGAGCCGTCCTGCGCCTACCCAAACTCGCTGCTCAAGCATGCCACAACCATGTTCCACATATCCGACAAAATCGGGGTTCTGGAATCTGACGTCCGTGCGCGGGTTAAGGAATTGAAGAAGGGTAGCGTAGCCGCGTAACACCAATCAACACCCCGCCGCTCGATGCGGCGGGGACTTTACGAGGATAACAGGAGGCACACCATGAACTATAACACGATGTCACACATCCCGGTCCATCAAAACCATTGGCTTTCGTTCGGGTTCAAATTTGTGTCCATGGTAGGCGGGTGCGCGATTGTCGCCACGCTGTTAGGCGGGTTTGTCCACAAAGAGAGTGCGCCGCCCGCGACCGCGCCAGTGGCACAGACAATCGCGTATTTCTCCCGGGGGATTGGCCGGGTGGGCCAAAACGAGCGCTGGATCACACAGGCCTCGGAGAACACGCAAGAGTGGCAGAAGGCGAAGGCCTATTGCCAGCAGGACGGCGCAGGGCACGCGCGCGGATGTGGGGTTATCGACGAGCTTGCCAATTCCGGTTACTAAAAACCAACCAAGGGCCTGGACAACCCGGCCCCAACCAGATGAGATGCGCCGTGCCCAGGTCCGGCGCAGCGTCGCCCGGCGCGGCCGGCAGGCACGCTAACCATCAACTAACAGGGCCGGCCAGGCGCCGGCCCTTCCCCTTCCTCGATCCCGACAAAATACGGACAGAATACGGACAAGGCCCGGGCCTGACCCGAATGCCGGACACCGATCCCGACTTTATACGGACAGAATACGGACAAGGGTCTTGCGGCGTCCGCCGACCCCCTCACCCCGTCCCCCTATTTACGATGACGAGTCATAGAAATGGCTTTTGTAAATATGATGCGTCACCGATAAATAACGCATAGCGGGCACGCAAAAGGGCGGATGCGTGGCCCGGCCATACGGCCGGCAATGAACCGGGTCGGCGGATACCACGGAGCACAGAGGGCAGCGCAGGGCAGGGCAGGGGGGGGTTCGGCTCATCAACCAGCCTCGGAATCCGGCTACTAAACCCGCGTCACCCATTCACGCCCGGTCTTGCTCTGGTCGGGCCATTCTCCGTCTGGTTGCCCCCATCCGTCCCTTCGGGTCAGTCCCCAAGTCCAAGTCCAAGTCAAAATCAAAAGCCCCCATCCTCGCTGCGCTCGGACGGGTCCCCGGAAATCCACACCATCGCACCAGATGGTGCAAACACTAAACCCTAACCCCAAGTCAAAACCGTAAACCGTTCAACCCCTTAGAACCGTCATACACCGTCCGACAGTCCCTAGCCGCTGTCTGACAGTTTTCCTTTGAAGCCCAAGCCCAGCCTCAAAAAGCTGTCAGACGAGCCCCCCTTTTCGGAAACCCTATTGTGGCCGTCAAGATTCGGGGAGATTCGGGGTATTCCGAATGAAAGCGGCGGGAAACGAACGATAACGGCGGGAAGCGCTGCTTATCGAATGAATGGACGCTTCGTTTTTTGCCGATTCCCGCCGTTTTACTTCGCCTCACCTCGAAAGGCTGCGGAAAGCTCTGGAGTACTCCAATTTCCCTCGGCGCGGATAGGGGGAGGGAGCCCGATAGGGCGAGATCAGGACAAGGCGAATGACCGTATAAAAACGGCGTCATTCGGCGCAATCCGAAGGATGTTAAGGGGTAGCCTTTTGAGCCGTGTATTTTGAGGACCAACGATATGAGCTTGGACAATTTGCAGTCCCCAAAGCTGACTGCCAGGGTCGCGCCCCTCGTGCAGCCCATCACGCGAGCGCGGGAACGGGGCCTGACCTGGACGCAAATCGTCCGGGAGATCGGACAGTCGGTGGGCATCGATCCGGAAGCGAAAGGCGCAGCCGATCGTCTTCGGTTGGCTTTTAAGGCCGCCACCGCGCAGATAGAAAGAGGCCGTCTTAAACCGGCGCAAGCGCAGGCTGTGCCGCCAATCGTGCCTGCTCCGGGCGACACCAAGAAGCCAGTCCCCGGCAGGCACCCATCTGGGCGGCACCTGCTGCCCGGCGAAAAATTGCGGGATGACGGGCTCGAGTTTTGAGTCTTTTGAGCCATTTCCAGGTGCCCGCTAAGGAGTAAGCAGTCCAGTCCATATATCAACCGGGGCACAGCCCCAAAGGAACACTAACGATGAACACCGACAAACTGAAACTTTTTATCTCCCACGGTGACAAGGGCGGCACGGGCAAAAGCATGGCCGCCGCCCTAGCCCTGGATCATCTCCACGCCTTGGGCGTCCCGGTCCTCTTAATCGAGGGCGACGCCGGCATCCCGGATCTAGCACATCGGTTTCGAGACGTGATCCCGCTCCGGACGGTGAATCTGAACCGCTCGGGAGATTCCGAGACTAGCTTTAACAAGCTGGGTAACGCCCTAGAAGATGCCAGTAAGGCGAAACAGCATGTCGTCATCAACATGCCTGCCGGGGCGGGCGACACGATCGACGAGTTGGCGCCCGTGTTGGCCGAGATCGTCGCGGATGTGGGGTTTGACCTCGTGGTCTCGTTCTCCATCGGGCCACACCGCACGAGCACTGACGCGCTCCTAAAGAGTCTCGATGCTGGTCTTATGGCCGCGGTGGACCCCGCCCGTCGCTCGGTACTCCTGCCGCTCTTCCTAGGGCAGGCCGCCGCGTTCGATTGGGCCAAGGCTGACGCTCGGGATGGTTTTCTGGATGCGGGAGGTCGTGAGGCTAGCGTCCCGGCTCTGCGCCCGGACGATCTCCGTGACAAGGTGCTGGCCTTGCCTGGCACGTTTCAGGACATGGCCGCAAATCGGGAACACCTCACGCTCACCGAACGGGCGTTGTTTAAGCGCTGGCTGTCCCTAGCAACCGAGGCGGTGGCTTCCATTCTATAAACCCGAGGGCCGGGTAATAAACCCCCCGGCCTCTCTTTACGCAAAAAGAGGATACGTCATGGAAACTCCAATAAGTACCACAAACGCCCGCGACGCAGCTTTGGCGTCACTGCCACCGGACCGGCGCGAAGCGCTGCTACGCCGGGCCTCTGACCTTGGAGTGCATCGTGCCGATGATGTGATCTGGGCCTTGGTTGCCTCGGTGGTCGATGCCGCTGCTGCGGCGCAGGTCGCAGGACAACACGTGCAGACGCTGGCAAGCGAAACCGGAAAAATCCCGGACCTCATCTACCAAAGTGCGGCCAAGGCTAGTGCCGACGTAAAAGCCGTCATCGAAACATCAATAGCGGGGACCGTGCATGCCAGCGTGGCCACAGCCGCCCAGGCCGGTGCGGACGCCCTGCGCCAAGCCGCCTCCGACCTGCCCGCCGTAGCCCGCCAGGAACAGGACCGCATCGTGCAGGAGTGGAAAGCCGCACTCGCCAGCGCCGCGCGAAATTCTGCCTTTGCAGGATTCTTTCAGCGGCTCTCAGTCAATATTTCGGTCTTGGTAATTCTTGTCGCGGCCCTCTTCATCGGCGGCGCGGTCGCAGGTGGTGCGGGGATGGAGGCTTTCATGAGCGCCCAGCACCACCTCACTCCCCCGCAGTGGCGTCTGCTTGTTAATCAAAAGGGCCAGCCTCTGTGTGGCCCGTTTGCAGGCCGCGATGTCTGCCTGGTCCATAAGGCCCCACGGCCTTGATGGCCCAATTTCCCCCGGCGCGGATAGCTACAGGAGGCGGGCATGAAGACGAGAATTAGCTTTCGCATGAATGAAGCGGACCTTGACCAAATAAGGTCCGACGCCCGCGAGGCGGGCATGTCGGTCTCGGACTATATCCGTGCGGCCCTTTTGCGCCGCCCCACACAAAACAGCGCGACCGACGCGCACCTGGAAGCGCGTCTGGCGCGCATAGAAACGCTCGCCTTGGCGGCGGCCGTGTCAGCCTACGAATCGCAACTGATCGCGCTGGCCGCCCTCCCGCCGGAGAAGAGTGCGAAGGTCAAAGATCACCGCGCGGCGCAGTTTGCGGTCTGGCGACAGTGGGGCGTGCAAGCGGCCTACATAGGTCCAGACATGCGCCCAACAATACATAAGGAGTCCAACCATGAATAAGGTGATGAAGTGGATGGCTGTGCCGGCCGCCGCGACCGCTGGCTGGATGGCAAGTGGCGGCTCGCCATTGGTAACAGCCGTGGCGGGTGCCATGGCCGGCCTCGTGGCGATCTCCGGCCCCGGAAAAAAGAGCGCGGATTTTGGAATGGTCGCGCGGGGGACCGAGGTCTCCACCAAAAAGCGGCGTGGCCGGGCGGCGTCTGATCAGATCCAGATCGGCGGCATACCGATCGATCCCGCGGTGGAGGTGCAGCACTTTATTGGCGTGGGCGCGCCCGGAACCGGCAAAACAGTTGTTATAGAAGGAGGGCTGGACGTCATCCGTACGCGGGGGCAGCGTGCCGTGGTGTTTGACCCTACCGGCGAGTTCGTGTCGCATTTTTACCGCCCCGACCGGGATGTGATCCTGTCGCCCATCGATCAGCGGTCGGCCCTTTGGTCGCCATGGGCGGAGGGGACCGACCCTTACTCACTGCTGAACCTCGCCACAGCTTTCATCCCCGAGTCAAACCCGGACAAGTTTTGGGGCGAAGCGGGCCGCGCCATTCTGCAATCCGTTCTCGAGCAAACAAAGGATATGGGGGCCTTCTCTGATGTTCTGTTCAAAATGGAGTTAGGAGAGCTCTACGATTCGATTGTAGCCTCCGGTTATGGAGGGTATATCGGCCCACCCAATCAGTTTGCCAGCGCACGGTCTGTCGCCTGTGTCTATTGCCGGCCCTTGACGTATCTCCCACCGCTCACCGCAAAGCCGTTTTCGATTCGCGACTGGATCCGCGATGAGCATAAAGACTCCTGGCTGTTCGTGAGCTCGCGCGCCGACGTGCACGAGTCCATACGTCCCCTGATATCAATGTGGCTCGGGATCGCCGTGCAGTCGTGCATGAGCCTTCCGGCATCGCGTGATCGTCGTCTATGGTTCGTCTTGGACGAGCTCCCAACCCTCCAAAAACTGCCGTCCCTCGAACTTTTGTTAGCCGGCGCGCGTAAGTATGGCGCGGCCGCCATCCTGGGCGTACAGAGCATCGCGCAGATCAGGGACGTTTACGGACGTGAAGCGGCGGCAGCACTTTTGTCCCACCCGAGCACGCGCTTGACCTTGAGGGTCGGCGATTCGGAAACAGCCGAGTACCTGTCGAAAAACTTGGGCGACCGCCACACAATCCGAAAAGTCACGTCCGAGTCGAAGGACGGTAGCAAAAGTGAGAGCGAACAGCACAGCATCGAGGCGGCCGTTTTGCCGTCCGAAATCCTGGCGCTGCCCAACCTGGTGGGGTACCTCCGGGTCCCCAACGATCCTGTGATCAAGAAAATCCGCTTGGGCCCCATCGACCGCCCACAGATCGCGGAGGCGTACGCAGATCGCCCATTGTCCAAGCCTCCACAGGTACCCGCCGCGCCACTGCCTGGCCCGTCGGTGCTGGACAGGAATTTCCTGGCGTCCTTGACACCGCCCCACGATCCGGACCTGCCAGGGCTGTAATTTCCCCCGGCGCCGATAGAGACGAGTAAGCCAATAACGCCCCCTCATGGGGGCAAGGAGGTCACATGAAAGAGACAATCGGCGCTGCGGCCAAAGCGGTCGAGGCGGCCAAGGGTTGGATTTGGACGATCTTCTATAGCCTCATGGCGTTCGCAGTGTTGACGCTTTTCCTGGGGGGTGGGAACACAGGAGCGATGGTCGCCCTCGTGATCGTGATCGGAGTAGAGATCATCCTGCGCCTGCGCAAAAAGAGGGCCGGAAAGTTTGGCACGGTGGCCCGCGGGTCCGAGGTCGAGGACCACACCAATCCGTAACCGGGTAACGAGTTAACGAATCGCACAAACGCCCCTCCGGGGCAAAGGAGTTCCACCATGAAGACCGACGCTCATAGTCATTACCTGTTTTCAGTTCATGACAAGGCCGTTGAACCCGTGTCCGTGTCGGCCCGGGTAGCCGGCGACACACGCTTGATCCACGCCTACGCTCGCGCCGTAGAGAAGGCGCTGGCCTTCATAAACAACCAGGACACCCGCCGATGATGCGCGTTAAAGCCGTCAAGTCATCGGGCGGGGCCAAAGCCTACTTCGGCAGGGAAGCGAAACTCGAAAAGGATATCAGCGCCTACTACACCCACGATTCTGCGTTCGGGGGTGGCAAATGGATGGGGCATGGGGCCGAACTGCTTGGGCTGCGCGGGGCCGTGGGTCAGCACCAGTTTGAGCGGATGTTGGAGGGACACTTGCCCGGCTGGATCGAGATCGCCCGTAAGCCTGATGGCACCCACAGGCCCGGCAACGACATCACTTTCCATGCCCCTAAGAGCGTGTCCGAAATGGCACTTGTGGCCGGCGATTCTCGTTTGATCCTCGCCCATGATCGCGCTGTAGAAAAAGCGCTGGGGTGGATAGAGCAAAATCACGTGTTTGCCCGGCTGGGTCAGGGGGGCAAAACTCGCGAGCTCGTGGGCAATATCACGGTGGCGGCTTTCCGTCACTCCACGTCCCGGCCGGTCCATGGCGTAACCGATCCCCATCTCCATACGCATGCGGTAGCCATAAACGCCATCCTGCGTGGCGATTTTAAATGGTGCGCCGCCAACCTCGGTATGGATCGAGATTGGGTACTCGCCGCTGGCGCCATCTACAGGATGGAGCTGGCCCTTGAGGTCCAAAAGCTGGGCTATCAGATTGATATCGATCGTGACGGTTTTTTTGAGATCCGCGGCGTCTCCCCGGAGGCAATTCAGGAAGGATCGGGCCGGTCGCGCCAGATCGTGGAAGAACTTGCTAAACAAGGCAAAACTCGTGGGGATGCGACGACTCAAGAGAAGGATGCGCTGAACCTAAGAACACGGGAAAACAAGAGCAAGGATACCGCAGAACAATTGCTTGGAAAGTGGAAAGAGCGGTTCGGTGAATATGGCCTGGAACAAGTTAAGCGGGATGCTTTAGAGCGTGTCGCCGCGTATGAATCTGGAAAGCATGAAGAGAGCCAGAAAACCCCCGGGCAAGCGGCAACGACCGCTGTGCAAAGTGCCATCCGCCACCTGTCAGAGCGGGAATCGGCCTTCACCGAGTCCGCCTTGTTGGCCACCGCCGCGGGATTTGGAGGTTTAGGCCAATGTACGGCGGACGATATCAAGACCGCGATGCTCAAAGAGATCGCGGGAGGTCGTCTACTGATGGCCGTGCCTCACCCCAACCCCAAGCCTTGGCAGGAGGGTCAGCGCTACACAACCCAGCAGGCGATCGGGCGGGAGGAAGCACTGATAAAGCGGATCGAGCGCGGCAAGGATGCCGTGGACCCCATCAAGGCCGTTGTGGCCGACAAGCTCACGACCGGCAAAGGTCAAGAACTTAACTCGCAGCAAGTGGCGGTCGCCCGCCACATCCTCACATCCCCCGACCGCTTTACGCAGGTCCAAGGCGGTGCGGGAGTCGGTAAGACAACCAGCATGGACGTGGTACGCGCCGAGGCCGTCGCCGCAGGCCTGAATGTTGTAGGCCTGGCACAGACCCACAAGGCCAAAAACGGAATGGCCGAAGCCGGGATCGAAGAAGTGAAAACGATTGCGCTGGCCGTCCGCGAATTTCGCGGAGGCGCCGCACCGAAAGACACGCTCTTTATCATCGACGAGGCCTCGATGGCCTCTATGAAGGACGTGGCTGAATTGGTCCGGGTCATCGAGCGCACAGGCAACCGGGCCGCGGTCATTGGGGATCTGTATCAGCACTCGGCCGTGGAGGCGGGTTCCGGTTTCAGGCTCATGCAGGAGATTGGCGGTAAGGTCGAACTCAATGAGATCGTCCGGCAACGCAACCTCGAGCTCAAGGAGTGTGTCCACGCCTTCATGACAGGAGACGCGTCCCGCGGGGCGTCGCTCGCTCAAAAATATATGGAGCAGGTCAGCCTTGGTCCAGAATGTGCCGGTCTTGAATGGGAGGCATGGCGTGCCGCGATGATCGCAAAAATCGCCGGCGCGGCCGCTGGACACTACCTCGACCGGACCACAGAAGAGCGCCGGGAGACTTTGATTGTCACCGGGACAAACGATATGCGGCGGGCAGTCAACGCGGCCGTGCGTGAAGGATTACGGGCAGAGGGGGTCATCGGCAAAGAGGACACGAACCTGAAGCACCTGACAAAAGTGGACTTCACAAAAGAGCAAATCCGCCATGTCCGCAGTTACCAAGTTGGCGAGGTCGTTCAGTTCCAAAGGGATTATATGCGTGGCGTGTCGGAGCCCGTCGCCAGGGATCATCAGTACGAGATCAAGGGGCTTGATAAGGAGCACAACACCATCAAGCTTGTGGACAAAGAAACCGGCCACGAAATCGACTGGAAGCCCCGAACGGCCGGCAAGGTTACGATCTCCAGACAGGATGAACTGGAGGTGAGCAAGGGCGACCGCGTGGTGTTCCGCGCGAACGACCGGGAGAACGGCTTGCGGAACGGCGATCACGGCACGATCAATGTTCGCCAGGACGGAATGATCGAGGTCGAACTCAATAAGGGGGGCTCGGTCATCATCGACCCCCAAAAAGGCGCGCACATTGAGCACGCGTACGCGGGCACGTCAAACAGCTTGCAGTCCGCCACCTGCAACCTTGTGATCGGCGCTTTCGAAAGTTACTCGTTGGCCGCGACCGCCGAGCAAGAGTACGTGACCTTAAGTCGCGCACGCGACGGCGCCTGCATCATCACGGATGACAAGGCCGCTCTCATAAAGGCATGGAGCCAGTGGCGCGGCAAGGAAAATGCGATGGACGTCGTGGCAGAAAAAACTGCAACGCAAGAGCAGGGGCGGGGGCACGACGCTCCGACCCCCGACCGCGCCCGTGACCAGGGCCCAGTCCGCGAGTTCTCCCGGTAATTTCCCCCGAGACCGATACCTACAGAAGCCGCCCGCGGCGGGCGGCTAAAGGAGGTACAGATGAAGCCCGGTGTTGCGTTTTTTGTCCAAAGGTCCCTCGATGACTACAAGAAACTGCCGGCCTCTGTTCGCACAGAGGTTTTCTCGATCGCCCACCGTGGGTACGCCCTCCGGCCGTCATCCGATGCGATGGCCTGGTGGCACCGCCTCCCTGGCCTACCACGGGACAACCGCGTCGTTTTTACGGCCATCAGGGAGGGCGGCCACCCGTAATTTCCCTCATTGCAGATACCTGGACAGGCCCCCGCTGTGGGGGCCAAAGGAGGTTTCATGAATCGCCTTATCCCAACAGCCCTGCTCGCGGCCAGCCTGTCAGCGTGCGCGCCACCGCCGTTGACACCGAATGTGTACTCTGGCTCCGGGTCA
>JAJYPQ010000591.1 GCA_021795255.1 Pseudomonadota bacterium | reverse complement strand
CCTTTCCGCGGGTTCGTTCCCTATCCCGCGCGCCAAAAACCCCTTTGCCGTCCTTACCGTGTATCACACAGAGCCCAACAGATTCGATCATGACATGACCGCGATCCTGGAAGACATAGCCAATAGTCTGTCGTTTGCCCTCGATAGCGCTGATCGCGAGTACAAACGCCGCGAGGCTGAAGAGCGGCTGGCGCACAGCGAACAGCATTTTCGGGCCTACTTTGAGCGCGCCGTGGTGGGCATGGCGGCGGCCCGCCCCGGCAAGACGTGGATGGAGGTCAACGACACGTTCTGCGCGATGCTGGGCTACACCCGGCCCGAACTCCTTAAACTCCCCTGGGACAAGATCACCCATCCCAGCGACCTCGCGCGCATCCTGGCGAGCTGGAAGATGTTTTGCTCAGGGGAAATAAACGAATCGACATTCGAGAAGACTTATATCCACAAATCCGGGCGTCCCGTTCATACGCGCATAACCGCCCGCGCCGTGCGCCATGCCGATAACAGCCTCCATTATGTCGCGTTGCTCGTAGAGGACATCACGTCCCGGAAACATCACGAGGATAAGTTAGGACGCCTCGCGCGCATCCTTGAAGAATCCCACAATGAAATCTACGTCTTCGACGCCGAGACTCTGCTTCTCGAGTTTGCCAATGCCGCGGCCATAAGGAATATGGGTTATTCCTTGGAAGAACTGCAAAGGCTGAGGGCTAGCGATCTCACGCCAAGCTTCGCGGGCGGGCGCTTTTTTGAGTACGTAGCCCCCATAAAACGCGGCGACACGCCGTTTGTGATGATCGAGACGGAACACAAGCGCAAGGATGGGACGATCTACCCGGTCGAGGCCCGCACTCACCTGTCGGAGCACGAGCGGCATTCGGTCTTCGTATCGATCGTACAAGATATTACTGAGCGCAAGAGGTTCGAGGACGAATTACGGCATCAAGCCACCCACGACGCCTTGACGGGACTCCCCAATCGCGCCTTCTTCCACGAAATTCTGAGCCGCTCCATGGCCCACGCACGCCGCGCCGAGACCCTTGTCGCCCTTCTCTTCCTGGACATAGACTCGTTTAAGAACATAAACGAATCATTGGGGCACGAGCACGGCGACATTCTCCTTCAGGAGTTGGCGGAACGCTTGACCGCCACCGTTCGGGAAGAGGACTGGATCACAAGGGGCGAGGACGTGGTGGCGAGACAAGGGGGCGACGAGTTCATGATCCTCCTTCAGAACATTCGCTCGGTCCATGCCGTCACGGGGATAGCCGAACGTATCCTGGCCGCCGTCACTCGCCCCTTCCTTGTGCGGGGGCACGAAATGCACGTGACCGCCAGCATGGGTATCACGGTCTACCCATTCGATGATACCAACGCCCACGGCCTTTTGCGAAACGCCGACGTGGCGATGTACAAGGCGAAACAGAGCGGTAAAAATTCCTTCCAATTTTACACCGCCGGCATGAGCGCCCACATTCACGAGCAAAGGGCCATAGAGAACGGCCTTCGCCGCGCCCTCGAGAACGGGGAGTTCGTGCTTCACTACCAACCGCAAATCGATCTCAAATCCGGCGATCTTATCGGGGTCGAGGCCCTGATCCGGTGGCAACATCCGGAACGCGGACTCCTTGCCCCGGGCTTATTTATTCCGATCGCCGAGGAAAGTGCCCTCATTGTGGCCATTGGCGAATGGGTACTGCGGACCGCGTGCGAACAACGTCGTGCATGGCAGGATCTGGGCCTACCGCTGCTGCGCATAGCGGTCAACTTGTCGGGCCGGCAATTCGCCGAAGCCGACCTTCCGGCTACCGTGGAAAGGATATTGCGGGAGACGGATCTTAGAAAAATTCCTCAGTGCCTGGAACTTGAGGTCACTGAAAGCATGCTCATGGAGGATACCGAGAGGACCGCGGCCACGCTTCATGCCCTGCACGAAATGGGGGTGCGTCTCGCAATCGACGATTTCGGTACCGGCTACTCGAGCCTAAATTACCTGAAACGCTTTCGCATCGACTCCCTCAAAATCGACCAATCCTTCGTGCGCGATATCGCCAACAACTCGGACGATGCCGCGATCGCAACGACGATAGTCACACTCGGTCACAGCCTCGGCCTCACCGTGATAGCGGAAGGAGTTGAGACCGAAGAGCAGCTGGCCTTTTTGCGTGGTGCTCACTGCGACGAGATACAGGGATACTACTATAGTCGCCCCTTGCCCGCGGATGCCTTGGAGAAATGGATAGGGGATAGGCCGAGAGGCCGGTCCCAGGGCAAGCCCTAGGTCTATCCGAGCAGGGCCCGACTCGTGCTTAAGTCGATCCGCCGCTTAGACGCCGGTATCGCCGGTCCGGCTTAAGTCGTCGATCACCTATGTGTAGGGCGGCCCTTCAACGCCGCTCTCGAGCGTCGATTTGCCGTAGACCACGTGGGTGTGGGCCGCACACACCTGTCGGAAAGCGGGGGCATCCGCGCTGCCCGCAAATCCGCTCAGATGGTAGCCGCAGAGAAGCGTGAACTCGTGCATCTGACCAAGGTCGTTCCAAAGGCTCTCCAGCTCGAGGGCGCCGTGTCGATTGTCCGCGGCCCATAAGAGATCCACCATCTCGCCATAGATTAAGAGCTTACTGAACCGACTCTCCATCTTGCGCACCACGGTCCCCACGGAATCGAGAAACCTTTCGGCATCGGGGGTTGTCTGGTTCATAAAGGAGGCCAAAAGCTCAGAGGCGTCTATTGTGCGCAACTGCCCACTGTCCTGAAGGCTTGGGACATCAAGGCCCGCCCGGCTAAGGCGGTATTCGATAAACGCCCGATGCTTAGCGGTCACGGCCAGTAAAACACC
>JAJYPQ010000590.1 GCA_021795255.1 Pseudomonadota bacterium | reverse complement strand
AGCGCTCAGGGGGTCGCGGGGCACGGAGGCCAGAACTCAAAGATTGATACAACCCGCGTCATGCGCCCTTAGCTCAGTTGGATAGAGCGTTGGATTCCGATTCCAAAGGTCAGAGGTTCGAATCCTCTAGGGCGCACCAACCCACTGAAATCCCATCAGTTTCTTGTGCATCGGCCCACCGCTCACAGTGGGCCTCGTTTGCCAACGCTCACAGCCTTCTGGTCCTGAGGCGAACGCTCCTGAGCGCCGGCCTGAAACCGCCAATGCGCCCAGTTTCTGGCGTGTGCCCATTCGGTGCCCACCGGGTGCCCAGGCCCGCGCAAAGCCGTGGACCCATCACACGTAAGCGTCTAACTATCCCACCTACTCGCGCTCAGCCCGTTAGGGCAGACTGGGCTTCCAGTTGAAGGGCAGGAGTTCGGAGAGGCGCCTATGGGGCCAGGTGGGGAGTTTCTCGAGGACGTCGCAGAGATACGCGAAGGGCTCGACGCCGTTCAGGCGGCAGGTCTCGATCAAGGTATAGATCGCCGCCGCCCGTTCACCGCCGGCATCATTGCCCACGAAGAGGAAATTCCTGCGGCCGAGGGCCACCCCGCGAAGCGTCCTTTCCACCGGATTATTGTCGATGGCCAGCGCCCCCTCGTCGCAATAGCGGAGCAAGGCCTCCCAGCGCCTCAGGGCGTAGCGGATCGCCTTGGCAATGGCGCTCTTGGCGGCCACCTGCGGCAGAACCGTCTCGAGCCAGGCGCGGAAGGCGGCAAGCCGAGGCTTGCTCTGCTCGGTGCGGACTTGGGCCCGGCGCTCCGGGGGGTCGTCTTTGATCGCGGCCTCGATCGCATAGAGTTCGCTGATCCGCAGCAAAGCCTCTCGGGCCACGGGACTGGGTGCGGCTTCATTCACATCGTAAAAATGGCGTCGGACATGAGCCCAACATGCCGCTTCGATCACATGGCCGGTTCGGTAAAGGACATCGTACCCGCCATAGTCATCGGTTTGCAGGATCCCCCGCCAGTCCCCCAGGAACCGCTGCGGATGTTCGCCCTTGCGGGTGCGGGCATAGTCGAACACCACCACCGGGGCATAGGCATCGGCCTGGCTGCGATAGACCCAGAGGTACGCGCGGTCGGTCTTGCCGCTCCCCGGGTTCAAGACCGGCAGCGGGGTCTCATCGGCATGCAGGATGCGGCCTTGCAAGAGGGCCTCCTTGCACGCCTGGGCCAGGATCGAGAGCCAGTACTCGGCCTGCCCAAGCCAGCTCGCCAAGGTCGCCCTTGTGAGCGTCACCCCGGCCCGCTGATACTGCCGTTCCTGGCGATAGAGGGGCAAATGATCGCAGTGCTTGGCGATGACGATATGAGTCAGCAGCCGGGCCGTGGGGCGGCCCTTGTCGATCACAGACGAAGGCAAGGCCGGGCTCTCCAGCGTCCCGCAGGGGCGGCAGGCGAGTTTGGGGCGGATCTGGCGAACGACCTGGAAATGGCCGGGGATGTAATCGAGCTTTTCGGTGATCTCCTCACCGATCGGTGTCAAGGGTTCGCCGCACTGCGCGCAGGTACAGCGCGCGGGCGCGATCCGGACATCGACCCGCGGCAAGGTCTCCGGCAAGGGCGTACGCCCCGGATGGCGGCGCCTATGGGGCTTCGCGACGGCCGAAGGCTCCGCCGGGCTGGCCTCGGGCTCGGACGCCATCGTATCCAGGGTACTCTCGACCACCGCGATCTCGGTGTCCAGGGTCTCCTCCCAGAGCGCCCGCTCGGGGCCCGTGAGTCGTTCCGAGCGCCGTCCGAAACGCCACCGTTGCAGCTTTGCCAGCGTCATCTCCAGGCGTGCGATGGTCTCATCGCGCAGACGTAACGTCTCCTCGTGTTGGGCGATCTGAGTCGCCTGAGCGGCAAGCTGGGACTCTTGCGCGGTCAGTATGGCGTTCTGGGTAGAACGTTCCGCCATAAGCGTCCGCACCAGATCGCGCAGGGCGTCGGGGTCGTCCGGGAGGTCAGGCGGGTCCTTCTCTTTCATGGGACCATGATACCAGAAACATCATTACGATACCAGGAATATCGAAATCATAACGCGATCTTACAGCAGCGTCGGCGTGACCTTTTTCAAAAGCGGCAGCGCACTCCAGGGGCGCCCCTCCACGAGCAGGGCCCACTGCGCCACCGAGAGCTCGACGGCTCCCGATTCCGCGCGCGGCCAGTGGAGCCGGCCCTGATCGAGACGCCGATACAAGAGCCAAAAGCCCAGGCCATCCCAGAGCAGGAGCTTTAAGCGGTCCCCGCGCTTATTGCGGAACACGAAGGCGTGCCCGCCGAAGGGATCGGCGGCCAGCACCCCCTGGACCCGGGCCGCCAGCCCGTCAAAGCCCAGACGCATATCGACAGGGTCGGCGGCGAGCCAGATCCGGCCTCCGGGACTCAACAGCATGGCGTCTCCAGGAGCTGCACCAGGGTCGACAGCCATTGCGCCTCCACAGGTCCCGTCAGCCGCAGTCGGCGGCCCGACACGAGCACGATCTCGACGGCGGCCAGCTCCGAGGGGGCGGCGGACTTCAAGATCACGGGTAGGAAGGGGTTGCTGTCGGATACGCGGGGTCCGGTCGCCGCATCGGCCAAATGCTTACGCCAATACTTGAGGCCCGAGACCGTCACGCCTGCGCGTTTGGCATAGGCCCGCATCGACAATCCGCTCTGGCGCAAGCCCTCGATATGGGGCCGCCAATAGGCCGTCTTCTCCGCTCTCGTCACGCATCCCCTCCTTTGTAGCAACGGAGAGAAGGATGCCTCAGGGTTTATGGGGCGCGGTAGGTGGGATAGTCAGACGCTTACGGCCTTCTCGCGCTCAATGACG
>JAJYPQ010000077.1 GCA_021795255.1 Pseudomonadota bacterium | reverse complement strand
AAGGTCGGGCTTTCTCTCCCGCCAATCGCCAGGCTGGTCCAAAAGCTGGCGCTCCCGCATCCAAGACAAGGCCCGAAAAACCGGAGGTCTCGTGCCCTCTCGATCAGCCGCTTGCAGGGCCAGGCACGCAAGTCCTGTATCCCATATCGGAGAGACGCAAGGTTGGCAATATGCCTCGTCCTCGCCGACAAGCAACAGCCGTTGAATGGCCAATAATGCGGTGCGGCGATACACATGGTCGGGGGCGTAGCCCAAGGCCCCGAGCAGCTCATAGGCATTGACCATGGCAGGAAAAATCGCCCCCAAGCCGCCAGTCCCGTTCAATCGCTCGACCACCCAGGCCTCGGCCTTCTTGAGTGCCCGAGCTCGTATCCTCCCCGGAATAAAACGTTCGAGCTTAAGGCCCAAGCGCTCAAGCCGGAACAGAACCCAGTTAGTGAACGAGCGGATAGGAAAATAGTGGTACTCCTCATAAGGCGGCACCACAAATAGTTCACTTATACCGATCCCGCTCGGGTTGCGAGCCTTAATCTTCAAACTACAAAGCGCCAGAAGCGGAACCATGACAGTCCGCGACCAATACGACACCTTGTTCAGCGTAATAGGAAACCAGCGCGGCGCCAGCATAAGCTCGACGGGCATGAAGGGAATCGCGTACCACGGCACCTGTCCGAACTGCGCTAAGGCGATACGCGTAAACACGTTGGCACGCGCAGCGCCCCCATGACTCAAGATGAGCGCACGCGCCCGGGCCATGGGCTCGGCGTTCACATCGTCGCCCGCGAGCTTTAGCGCATAGTAGGCCTTCACCGATCCGCTCATGTCGAAATGGCCGCCGTTATAGAGCGACCAGCCGCCCTCTTTCATCTGGCGCCTGCGAATATAGGCGGCCAACTTGAGCTCTAAGGGCCGATCCACTTCGTCCATAAAATGCATCATCAGAATATATTCTGACGGGATAGTACAATCTGCTTCCAGCGGCCAGCACAAATACCCTTCCTGGGCCTGTTGCGAAAGCAAGGCGTCGCGCGCGCTCTTTATGGCGGTCTCGAGTAGTAAGCCGCTGAGATCGTCTTCGATCGGATCGACGGTACCGCGGATTTTCGCCGGAATTCCCTGGCTTTTCATGTCTCGTGACTTCCTCTGAAAGGGCCGCGCACCCCGTCACATACTTCTGACAACGAACGGCGCGCGCACGGGGACTCCAGCTGACACCGTATAGAACAAGGCCTTTAAGAGCCAGTCCTTACGTACCGCCAGCTGACTAACGGCTATGGTCGCCTTCACGCTACGTCTCGTGATCTTCACATCCTGCCCACTTTGGAAATCGCGCCGCTTATCGATCTTCCGTAGCGTCAGCACCGCCATTCCTAAGGCCCATAAGCAGAACTTTCGCAGACCCAACTCCTCCGGAGGTATCAAGAATACGTACTGCAGGGCCTGTCTTGCCTGACTGTGGGCCACGGCTATGAGGTCACCGAGACCCCTCGCAAAACCCGGGCCAGAGCAGCCGGGCTTTAAATCATGCAGATCAAACCCGTAACGGGCGAAAACGTCTTGCGGCAACCAGCACGCCCCCCGCTCTCGGTCCTCCCATATGTCCTTGAGGATATTGGTCATCTGGAGAGTCTGCCCAAAAGCCACAGCCAGCCCCATAAGCCGCTCCTGATGGCGCGCCATCTCCGGGGAATACTCACAAAATAGCCGGGTCAGCATTTCTCCTACGACCCCGGCTACGTAATAGCAATAGCGGTTCATATCTAAAAGCGTGGGGAGACCGGCCACATCTTTGCGCTCCTGAAACTCGGCCATGCCCTCGGCCATGATCGCAACGCAAGTTTCTAGCGCTTGACGTTGGTTCGCGGTAAAACCGTCCCCGATTCTGATCACACGCGGGGTCTCGCGAACCAGAAGCCGCTCGGCTGTGGGCGTGGCCTCGGCAAGCGCTAAGTCGAGGGCGCGCGCAAACACCGTGGCATCAGCCCCACGCTTGACGACATCGGCGAAGGACGTACAGAACTCGCGCTTCTTTGCCGCAGACAGTTGGGAGTCGTCCTCGATCGTATCGACGATACGACAGAGGAGATAGCCGTTTCCGACAACGTCGCGCAGCGCTGCGGGCAGCTGCGGGATCGTCAGTGCGAAAGTCCGGGAGACGTCCTGGAGCATGGCATCTTGAAAGTGCCGGTCGTTGTCATACGACACCACGTTCTCACCCACCGCCTCGTTTAAGAGCATCCCGTTCGTTCCTGGTCAGCGCACCGATTGATCCTGGCGCCTCTACCCACGACACCGTGAGGGTTGACACCGCCTGAGGGCCGCGAGCACTTTAGCATAAAACGCCCTATTCTTGAACCCGGTCCCAGCACTAGCCACTTACGGCTGGAAGTGTCGCGAGCTCTTCACGCAACTCCCTCTGCTTGTGGCGCTTCTCGAACCATTGCCACGAAATGAGCACCGGTACACCCAACACGATCTGACGGCCCCTACGGCATAAGGCGAGACTTAGGGCAATATCGGGAGCGATGCCAAAGACTGAGCCGAGCAAGAGAAAACCGCCCTCCTGAATCCCGAGCGCGCCGGGCACAGCGAAGGACACGCTATGCAGCGCCTGGATCAGGGCCTCAAAAATAAACACCTGCATAAGGCTTAGTGAAGCGTCCATGAGGTAACTGAGCAAGAATATCTCAGTCGCGCTCGCGACAAACCCTAGAAGCTGCCACATGGCACAGCGGAGCAAAGCGCCGCGCTGCCTATACAAAATACGCACCTTGTAATCAAGGCTACGTAACACCGCGGACGTTACGTGCCGATTGCGGAAAAGCCGGCCAGTCACACGCTCGAAAAATCGCACCAAGCCTATACGTAATTGAATGGCCAAAAAGACTGCTACCACAAAGACCCCGAGCGCGGCCGTCCCAAGCAGTTTCGGCACCAAGAAACTGGCCCCGACATAGGGCAGCAGCGCCACGATACCAGCCACCGTCAACACCACCTGCCATACAAGCGTGACGCTGGTCTCGACGATCACACTCGCCGAAGCCGTACAAGTCTTGACCCCCCGAAGCCCGAGGAGTCGAATCGCAATCACCTCACCGCCTACGCGCGCCACCGGAAGCAACGTGTTCACGGCGTCCCGCACCATCCCGAGCCAAAAGAGGACCGCCCAGGAGGCCTGGCGACGCACCTTTAACAGCGCCCGCCAACCACGAGTATCAAGCCCCACAGTGAGAAGCCGCAAGGGAATCACCCACAAAAGACCAAACCCAGCTGCCGCCATGGTCTGTTCAATGCGCTGCCAACCCACATGGATGACGAGATCAACGACCGCAAAAGCGCCCATACCCGCGGCCACCATCAGGACCCATGGCATCCAGGACGAACGACCGCGAACTGCCGAAAGCCGGCGCCCAGGTTCCCGCCTGACCCGCTCACGGCGCTGGGCGTCAGGCACGCTCGGCGCCTCTTGGCCCGCGCAGCGTCAAAAGCGCCGGAAGCACAAATAAGATCGTTGTCAAAGCCGCTCCCATCGCAATAAATAGGGTCTCGCCTAGCACCGCCATCCCCGGGTTTGAGGAGATTGCGAGACTACCAAAGGAACACATGGTCGTCAGCGCGCTGAACACCACGGCCTCCGAGGTCGTCGTATCCAAGAGAACGGCCGTCCCGATGCCGCGCCGCCAGCGCACCACCAAGTAAATACTGAAGGCAACACTCAAGCCTATCAGAAGCGGCAACACAATAATGTTGGCAAGGTTAAAAGCGATTCCAAGCCCCCACATCACGGACACGGCGACCATGGCCGCGAGAATCAAAGGGATAAGGATAGTCAACGCATCGGCGATGCTCCTGAGCGTCAGCAAAAGCACGATCGTAATAAGCACAAAAGAAATCACTGTTGCCTCCTGGAATGCATCCACTACCGCCCGGCCGCCCTGCACCAACAGAATCGGCGGGCCGACCGCATCGGGTGCCACACTCTCCACGGCGCGCGCGAAGCGGCTAATGTTCCGGTTGTGATTCAAGTTCAGCGAAGAAAAGACCTCGACCCGCGCCTGTCCGTGCGGACCCAGGAATTGCCGCCGCAGCGTAGGCGGAAGAGTGGCAAGCGTCACCGGCCGCGCGTTCAAGGCGTAGCCGAGTTCACGCAACTGCCAGGGTAGGGTCCCGATAATTCTTTTCTGAAGAGTCCGGAGCGCAGGCGGATGCTTCGCGAAGCGCGTTCTATAAGACGAAAGCGTCCCGTCAAGTTTACGCGCCGCCGCCGCTAAGGGACCCGAGGGCCGCGCCGCCAAAAAGCCCCGAAGGGCATGCTGAAGGCTCCCCAAACTCTGGGCGAGATGGCTCGCCGAAACCGGCTTCGCTTGGGTCGGGTGAATGGAAAACGGGGGCACAAGGAGCGCCATCTGGGCTATCACCCCAAGCCTGGCGTTTTGGTGTGGCGGGACAAAACTTGCGGCCGTAAGAACCCGGCCCACCGTCTTGAGCTTATGTAAACGAGCTGCCACTTTCTGTGCCCGCTTGAGGCTCGGCTCCAGGATATCGATGGGATAAGGCGATATCCGGCTGTGTTTTAGCAAGGTTTCGAAGGTCGCTACCGCCTCACTGTGCGGGTTCTGAAGATGCATCGGATCAAAATCAAAACGGATCGAAAGAATAGGCGGAATCAGGGCCGCGGCAACCACAACCGCGCCCAACACAACGGCGCGGGGGTGACGATGCACCGGGAGATGCGCCAAGAGCGCACGCAGACGCCCGCGCGGCCGACCGCCTACATGGCCATTAATGAAAACGGTCAAAAGCGCTGGGGTCACGGTGAGGTTCGCAAGCAACGCCAAAAACATCCCCGTCCCCGAGATAATGCCAAGATCTACAATGCCGGCGTAACTTGTGGGAACGAACGAATAAAAGCTAATCGCCGCCGCCACCGCCGCGAGACTCAAGGCGCTACCGACTCCGCGTGCCGTGGCGCACAGCGCCTGGCCATTGTCGCCGAAGGCCCCTTCCTCTTGATAGCGAATACAAAACTGGATACCGAAATCCACGCCAAGGCCGACAAACAACACCGCAAACGCGACCGAGATGAGGTTCAGGGGTCCTGTGACCAGAAGCGCAAACGCAGCAGTCCAGGTCAAGCCCATAAAGAGCGTACCCAAGATGATCAGGACGTAGCGCACCCTGCGTAAACCCAGGGCCAGCATGACAAGGACTAAAGTCAAAGAAAGGCCGGTCGCGAGGCCCGCACTTTGGGACACGGTCTCTACCTGTTCGTTATCAAGCGCCGCCGAGCCGGTAATACGCACCGTGACGCCGTGTTGACTCGTTAAGCCCAGGGCCTGCGCGCCTTGCCGGATGCTGCTCATAGCGACCCGCACCGGGGCCCCGCCTTGGTAGTCATAACGAGGCTTCACAACGACGAAGCTGTCGCCAGCCGCCGATCCCGTGGACCCGGCGCCCATCATCAGTCGGCCCCAGGGCATCGCGACATAACGGTCATGCTCTTGCCCCTTCAGGGTTTGGCGAAACCCCACGAGCACTGCGGAAAGCCCCGGCACATTGTGGGCGGGCTTTTGCGCTCGGTGGAGAGCGGCCGTTAAAAGCCCCACGAAACGGGGAAGAGTCGGATGAGCCGCGAGGGTCGCCACGAAAGGCTGTGCTTGGGATAACTGGTCGGATAACTTCCACAACTGCTTTTGCGAGAGGTACATCAGCCCTTCGCGCGCAAAAAACCGTCCTCCTCCTGGAATGTTGACGAGCGTGATGCCACGTCCATGGGCACGCAACCACGCCGCTAAGCGTCCCGCGTCCTCACGCGCCAAGGCGTGGGAGCCACTGTGCACGACGACCAGCAAGGTCTTATTGAGGCCGGGAAAGGCCTTATTAAACCGTTGTTGGGCACGCTCGAAGGGCAGATCTTGGGATAGCATCTTGCCCATATTGGTGCTAATGGCGAAGTGGGTAACGGTGTAATAAAGGGCGCTTGCGCTAAGCAGGAGCGAGGCCACGATTACCCACCACGCCCGACGCCGAGAGAAGTCGGCCAGGCCTATAAGGGCCCCAAAATAGAGTCGATCAAGCCGATCAACACCGCCTGACTGGCGTTTCTCGCCCCTAGCCATCGTTCGCTTCCTAGACTAAATCACAAAAACCAAGACACGAAACCCCAAGCGCCTGCAAGGCTTGACGCACGCGAGGACTCATCAGTGCCATAAACTCGGCCTCTTGCCGATAACCGCGCCCTCGAGCCTCGGCATCATCCTCGGTCGCGGGATGGAAATACATCTCCGTCGTTCCCTCGGGTAAGTGTTGCAGAAAGCTCAACACCGTGTCCTCGTCCATAGCGCCCGAGGATCCGAGTCCCAGCACACTGTCGTTATGCAGAATATGCGCGCGCCTAAGCCGCCAGCGCATCACCGCAGCCCACGGGCCCATCACAGCAATGCTTGAAAGCCGCGCCCAAAGGCCCGTGGAGAATCGACCCGCCGGCCGCTCATAAGGCAAACGCACCGCACGCATACCGTACTCACCCCCAATCTTTAAGATCATACTCAATACCGTAGGATGAAGATGCATGTGCTTGTGGGCATTGACGTGGTCAAGTGTAAGGCCCGTCTTCGCGAAGGCCGTGAACTGGGCATGAATCTCTGCTTCCAGCTGCCGGGCAACCGACCGGCTAAAGAAAAACCGAAACCCGGCGCGCACGAGACGATGGTCCAAGCGCCCACGGTCGTCCACGAGACCGGGGATCTGATCGGCCGGAAGTACCGGCCGACCATCGGCTACCACGACATGCAAACCAACGCGCAGCGCCGGCAGCTCGCGTGCGCGCCGCACCGCATCCGCAGTAGCATTCTCTCCCATCATCAAACTCGCGCAGGTCAATATCCCGAAGCGCGACGCCTTCTCTATCGCCTCGTTAACCGTCCAAGACAATCCAAAATCGTCGGCGGTGACTATGACTCGGCGTGGCACATGCAAACCTAGCGCTGCCTAAAAAATCGCAAGAACTCCACGCCTTCACGCAGGCGACGGCCCATCATCTGGGGGCTCTTGATCATTTCCCCTACCATCTCGGCCACCTTGCCGGAACGAAAATAGAACTGCTTGTAAAAGGTCTCCACAGAATCATAGATTTCGGTGTGATTGAGATGGGGATAGCTTAAAGCGCTCATCTGGACCCCCCGGTCATTCACCAAATGATCACTATTTTCCGCTTGCAACCAACCGTTCTCCAGGGCCTGCTTATAGAGAAAAGTCCCTGGATAGGGGGCCGCAAGCGAGACCTGCACGGTATGGGGATTGATCTCTTTTGCGAACCGAATCGTCTCTTCAATCGTCTCGCGAGTCTCGCCTGGCAAGCCGAGGATAAAAGTCCCATGCACGGTGATACCGAGGCTGTGACAATCCTTGGCAAACTGCCGGGCGATGTCGAGACGCACACCCTTTTTGACGTTATTTAGGATCTTCTGATTGCCTGATTCGTAACCGACCAAAAGCAGGCGCAAACCGTTCTCACGCATGATTTTCAAGGTTTCATAACGAACATTGGCCTTGGCATTACAAGACCACGTGACGCCAAGCTTACCCAAGTGGCGGGCAATCTCCTCGGCGCGCGGGGCATTATCGGTAAAGGTGTCATCATCAAAGAACACCTCCGCAACCTGCGGAAACGATCGCTGAATTAGCTTCACTTCCTCTACGACATGCTCAGCACTGCGCACCAAGTAGCGGTGGCCGCCCACGGTCTGCGGCCAAAGACAAAACGTGCAGCGCGATTTACAGCCGCGGCCGGTATAAAACGACACGTACGGGTGCTTCAGATAACCGATAAAGTAGTCTTCGATGCGAAGATCGCGCTTATAGACCTCGGTCACAAACGGAAGCTGATCCATATCCTCGATCGGCGCCCTGTGGGGGGTATGCACTACCTCGCCCCTTTCCCCACGAAACGTGAGCCCGTCGATCGTGGCATAGGGTCGCCCTTCGGCGACCTCCTTGATCGTAAAATCAAAATCCTCGCGGGCCACAAAATCGATCGCCGGAGAGGCCGTCAATGATTCTTCAGGGGCCACAGCGACCTTGGCGCCCACAAGCCCGATCTTCAAGTCGGGATAGGCCTTCTTTAGAGCTTCTGCGACCTTCACGTCATAGGGAAACGAAGGCGAGCTCGTATGCAGGACGGCAAGCTCATACCCCAGAGCCATCGGCAGGACCTGTTCGAGGCTGAGGCCCGCGGCCGGGGCATCTATCAGTTTGCTTCCAGGGACCAATGCGGCCGGTTGTGCGAGCCAGGTCGGATACCAAAAAGAACGGACCTCACGCTTGGCCTGATAGCGTGATCCAGCACCACCATCGAACCCTTCATACGAAGGGGGATGAAGAAAAAGGGTTTTCATCATAAGTCCTTACTCCCGATTGGCTTTTATACTCCCGTCCGCACGCACTACGAGCGCCTGACCACGCCACCTCACGGCCTGACCCAAAAACCCTAGCCCCCAGAGGCCGCAGAGCAAACTATCTGCCAGTGGAACAAGTCCCGCTTGGGGTCTTGTTCGAAGGCGCCTACAAGCCCAGAAATGTAGCATGAGCCGCAGTAGCAAGGCCAGGAACGCGAGGGCCGACACAAAGTCTTGCCGGGCCCATAAGGCCGCCCCAGCCGCTAAGGGCAATCCGAACGTCACGGCTGAAAACGCATACCCCCAAGGGTTGATCACTCGGATTGTACGCAGCCAGCGCAGTTGATGCGCAACCAGGTCGCCAAATCGAGGCTCGTTTACGGTGGTCTCCACAAAATAAGACGACAGCACGGTCCGAAAGCCGAGCGCGCGGCTGCGCGCACCGAGTTCGTAGTCATCGGCCAAATGCGAAGCAATCGCCTCAAACCCGCCTATGGCCTGAAGGACATCGCGACGAAGCGCGATCGTGGCGCCGAAGGCGAAGTCCGAGGACCCGAGCGCATGAGCCAATAATACTTGCGGAACGAACCAATCCTGGATAAACAAGGCCCCCAGACGCGCCCAGAGCGTATCCACCGGCCGTCCCCGGTAAAGACAGGTCACGACCCCTACCCCCGGTTCCTGAACCGGGCCTGCCAAGGCCTTCAGGTAATCCTCCCCGACGTGGATATCGGCGTCCGCTAGCACTAGGATATCGTAAAGCGCGCGGGTCATCATATTGGCTAAATTGCTCACCTTGGCGTTGCTGCCGATGAGGCTTGGATCGACCACCAACGCGACCTCGCGCTCCGGAAACTCGGCCTGCAAGCGCTGGACGAGCCCAATAGCGGGGTCCGTGGCCTCCCGGACGCCAAACACCAATTGATACACGGGGTAATCCTGACAAAAAAACGACCGCAAGCCCTCGTACAACCACGGTTCCTGTCCGCACAGCGGCTTTAAAACTGACATCGGAGGCAGCGCGCAGACCCCCTTGTACGGCCGCGGCCAAGAGCTAAGGGCCACAAGCTGAGCCAGCAAGGTTCCCACCGCCAAGACCGCAAGCCCGACCGGTACCCAAAGGGACAGGAACCCCGTCACACGCCGCTCCGCACCGACCCGACGTTTTGGATAGCGCCTTCGGCCGTGAACCAGGCGACCGCATCCGCCAGGGCCTCGGCGGCCGGGCGCGCCCGAAAACAGAGCTCGCGCTCGGCCTTCGCCGAGCTATAGAACATGTGCTTTTTGGCCATACGCAGCTCGTCGAATGTCACCAAGGGGATAGCGGTCTTGTGCGCCCGAGCATACAGTTCGGAAGCTGCGGCGATGGGCCACAAGAGATGCCGGGACAGCCGCACGCGAGGCGGCTTACGATGGGCGAGAACCGCAATCAACGCTAGAATGCGCTGTAAGCTCAGATTCTCACCACCCAAGATATAGCGCTCGCCGATACGTCCCTTCTCGTAGGCCAAACAGTGGCCCTCAGCCACGTCATCGACATGGACAATATTAAGACCCGTATCGACATAGGCCGGTATACGCCCACAAGCGGCATCACGCACAATGCGCCCGGTGGGCGTCGGTTTTATATCGCGCGGTCCAACGGGCGTCGAAGGATTCACGATAACAACGGGGAGGCCGAGTCCAGCTAAGCGCTGCACCTCCATTTCCGCGAGAAATTTGGACTGCTTATAGGGGCCCACCATATCGGCGAGGGTCACCGGTGTCTTTTCATCGGCAAGCCCGTGCGCGACCAAACCCAGTGTGGCCACACTGCTCGTATAGACGACTCGCTTTATCCCCGCCGCCAGTGCCTCTTCCATAAGGACCCGGGTGCCCCGGACGTTGGCCCGAAACATGGCCTCCTTATCTGGGACCCACAGGCGATAATCGGCAGCGACATGGAAAAGCGCATCGCAACCCGCCAAGGCTGAGCGCAAAGAGGCCGGTTGCGTCAGATCGCCTACCACCTGCTCAACTGCCAGCGCTGCGACATTACGGACGTCGCTGTGCGCCCGCACCAGCGCCCGTACGTGATGACCGCGGGCGAGCAAGGATCGCGCCACCGCCGAACCCACAAACCCCGAGCCGCCCGTCAGCAGAACCTTCATGATACCTCTCCTCAGATATTAGCCACCGGGGGCAGGCGGTCTTACCACAACCCCTTTGGACGGCCAAGACCCCCTAGCCACCGAACGCTTTGTCCTTGGTCCCCGACGATCCGCTCTGGGCCGGGGATCCAGCGACCGCGAACCCGCTGCCGGTTGCGGGGGCAACATCATCTGTTCCACGGCTTTTAACGGAAGGTGTCCGCCGTGGAGCAAATAGTTGCGATGCTGGAGATAAGCATCACGCGTAAAGATATACTGGTCGACGGCGTTTTCGCGCACATAGCGCAGAGACGAACTCGCGTTAGCGCGGCTATTGATCACGCTAAACAGGGTAAGCGGGACTGTGACCGCACTATTCCCCACATAAAAAAGAACATTGGTGACCACACCCATGATAAGGCTCGGGGTATTACGCAAAGTATCTGGCCCGACAAACGGCAGGACGAGATACGGTCCCCGACCCACGCCCCAATGGGCCAATGTCAGCCCTGCGTCTTCCTTGTGCGCCTTCAGACCGATGTGACTTGCCACATCAAAGAGACCAAACACCCCTATGGTGCTATTTACCAGAAAACGACCTATATCACTTGCTCCTTGCCGCAGTCGACCCTGCAGGAAATCGTTCACGATGACATTCGGATAGCCGGCATTACGAAAAAAATGCGTCAGCGATGCACGTAGAGGGCGCGGTGCAACGGCGGTGTACATGTGGGCGACAGGGGTCATTATGAGGCGGTCGGTGGCACTATTAAACGCATAAAAGCGCCGATTCATCGGCTCCAGAGGGTCAACTCGATGTGCGCCGCCCCCATAAGTCGTGGCACAACCAGCCAAAAGAAAGCCTAGACATAAACAAAAGGCAAGGCCGCCCCTCCCGCGAACCCTGAGGCGCTCCGCACCATTAGCCATAGCGCCCTAATACAAAGCCTACGTCCATCACTAACTTGCCTTGGAGGCCTGGCTCAGCTGAGCGACTTTGGCATGCAGCAGATTCAGTAACGCGGGAAACCCTTTCCTTTGAATAATCGCCGTGTACTGGGCGCGCTTCAGCGCAAGATCGCTTACGCCGTTTGCAACGATGTTGACGATCTTCCAATCCGCGCCACTCGGCGCTAAAAGGTAATCCAATGTCGCTTCCTTGTGCTTATGAGCCACTAGCTCTGTCTCCACTAAGACGTCCCCACGGCCGACCATATAAGCGGCCGTTTCCTTAAAAGCCTGTCCTGCATAGGATTTGAATTGGGCGGCGTAGGTTGCCACCGTAAGGTGAGCAAAAACCTTCACAAACGCCGCGCGGGACGCCGATGAAAGACGCGGCCAATAAGGTCCGACGGTGACCTGAGCGATGTAGGCCAGGTTATGACTTTCGCGAACCGCAGGCGTGAGTATCCGGTAGCGACCCTTAAACCCGAGATGGGGGCCCTTTTTCATGACCGTAAGCAGGGTCTTTTGGAAACGCGCAATAACCGCCACGGCCGGCTGGACACTCGCGGCCTGAGCCACGGTGGTACCCAGACACGCACTCACAATCGCCCCCAAAACTCCTAGCTGCCAACCTCTCTTCTGCCACTCCATAGCCTCTCCTTTTCGCTTTTTTGACGGGCGCCGAATACCTAAACCGACCCTCGGTCGTACGCTCGGCCCTTCCATTGGGACCGTACCCCGCGAGCATACCATAGGGCCGAAGTATAGGTCATAAGCAAAAACGCAATCCCCGCGAGTGGTAACGCCAATGGAACTAATAGGGATTGTCGGTAAAACCTAGCGGTAGGGACGTAACTTATGATCATAAACAGCAAACCGAGCCATGCCGCTATCAGGATTCGGAGACCACCG
>JAJYPQ010000589.1 GCA_021795255.1 Pseudomonadota bacterium | reverse complement strand
TGGCGCGCAAGAAATTCGTCTATCTCTGTACCAACGCGATCTTGTTGCCACGCAAAATCGATGACTATACCCCATCGCCCTATCTCACGTTTTCGGTGCATTTGGATGGGAATCGCGAGCGACACGATCAGTCGGTGTGCCGCGAGGGGGTTTTTGATAAGGCCGTGGAGGCCATCAAGCTCGCCCGCGATCGCGGGTTTCGGGTGACCGTGAACTGCACGCTTTTCCAGGAGGAGGACCCGGTTGAGGTGGCCGAGTTCTTCGATTTTGTAAGCGGACTTGGCGTAGAGGGGGTGACCGTATCCCCGGGTTACAGCTACGAACGGGCCCCGCGGCAGGACGTCTTTTTGCGGCGTGGACAGAGCAAGGCGCTGTTTCGCCGGATTTTTGCTCTCGGCCGTGAGCGCAAAGCGAAGTGGCGATTCAATCAGTCAAGTCTCTTCCTCGACTTTCTGGCCGGGAATCAGGCTTATCAGTGCACGCCCTGGAGCAATCCGACGCGTAACGTTTTTGGCTGGCAGAAGCCTTGCTATCTCTTGAGCGATGAAGGCTATGCGACATCGTTTGCCGAGCTGATCGAGACCACCCCCTGGGAGCGTTACGGGACCGGCCGCCATCCGAAATGCGATAATTGCATGGTCCACTGCGGCTACGAGGGTACCGCGGTCAACGATACCTTCGCTCACCCCCTCAAGGCCTTGCGGGTCTTTTTCATGGGCCCGCGGGTGGCGGGGCCCATGGCCCCCGAGCCCGAAACCCTTTACCGCGATTCGGGGGTCAGCGTGGCGGTACCCACGGTGTCGACCAAGAGCGCGGGCTGATTACGATCCGGTAGCGAGAAGATGGCATGGGCAGGCGCCTTGGCCGCTATGTTATGGTTCGCGCTGCTTATCGTCCCCTGGCGCCCGTGGCGGCTGACCGAGCGCCTGGAGGCAGAGCCCGAGCCTTTGAACCAGGAGGAAGGGGCCGGGCTTGTCACGGTTTTGATGCCTGCGCGCAACGAGGAGAGGGTCATCGCTCGATCGCTCGCGGCTCTGGGCCAGCAGGGGTTTTCGTTTCCGGTCATCGTCATAGACGATGGTTCGACGGATGCCACGGGGGAAAGGGCGCGTGGCGTGGGCCTTCCCGAGCTTACGATCTTGTCGGCCCCGGAATTGCCCGCCGGCTGGACCGGCAAGTTGTGGGCCTTGGAGCAGGGGCGGGTTTTGGCTGCGACCCCATACGTTTTATTGCTAGATGCCGACATTCTCTTGGCACCAGGTATCGTTGCGGCCTTGCTTGGCAAAGCGCGACGCGAGCGTTTGGCGCTGGTATCGCTCATGGCGGCGCCATCTATGAGCGGCTTCTGGGACCGTTGGTTCATGCCGGTCTTTATCTACTTCTTCAAACTCCTCTATCCGTTTCGCTTGGCCAACACCCCGACTTCGCGTTTTGCGGCGGCGGCCGGCGGGTGCCTTTTGGTTGCTCGCGATGCCCTTGCCGATATCGGGGGGTTCGGTGCCTTGCGCGGCGCCGTCATTGACGACTGCACCTTGGCGGCCTCCATAAAGCACAAAGCCGGAAGGTCCATCTGGGTCGGGGTTACGCACGGGGCGACCATGATGCGCGAGACCACTCTTCGGAGTTTTTGGCGGATGGTGGCGCGGACCGCCTTTACCCAGCTTCGTTATTCCCTTCTGTTGCTCATCGCCTGTAGTGTCATTATGGTGTTGATGTTCGCAGTCCCGGTCGCAGGGGTGGTCGTCGGGGACTCAATGGTTCGCCTCACGGCTTCGCTCGCGTGGTTTTTTATGGCCGTAAGCTACATCCCAACGGCGCGCTTTTATCGCCAATCCCTGTGGGCGCCCTGGGCACTTCCGGCTGCCGCGGTGGCGTTTTTGCTTATGACCTATACTTCGGCCCTATGGTATGCTCGCGGCATACGTTCCCAATGGAAAGGTCGGACGTATGATCGACGACAGGCCTAAGGATTCGGCACCCATCACAAAAGCAAAAGGAGAGGCTATGGAGTGGTACAAAAGAAAAAGGCGGTTCGCGTCGGCGGTGTGGACCGTGGGCCTGTGTCTCATGGCCGTCGCGGCCCAAGCGACCAATGTTCAGCCCGCCGTGGCGGTCATCGCGCACTTCCAAAACACCCTGCTTGCCGCGATGAAAAAGGGGGCAAAGCTCGGGTTTCAGGGCCGTTACCGGGTCCTCGCGCCGGCGGTTCGCGAAAGCCACGATCTTGCCTATATCGCGCAGGTCACGGTCGGGCCTTATTGGCCGCGCCTCTCACCGGCGCAACGCGCCGCCTTCGTACGGGTCTTTACGCGCCTTACGGTGGCCACTTACGCGGCTCAATTCAAGCGCTATTCGGGTGAGCATTTCAAGGAAACGGCGGCCCACGCGGTCGGCCGCGGGGATGTCTTGGTGGAAACCGAACTCCTCGCTCATCGGCACAAGGAGGCGACGCTCGATTACCTTTTGGCACCGAGTGGCGCGAACTGGAAGATCGTCAACATCGTGGCAAACGGCGTAAGCGATCTCGCGCTCAAGCGTGCCCAATATACCGCGATCATTCGAAGAAAGGGCTTTCCCGCGCTCCTGGGTTTATTGCGCACCAAGGTCGCTCAGCTGAGCCACGCCCCCAAGGCGGGCTAGTAATGGACGGGGTTGATGTCTTGGGGCGCCATGGCTAATGGCATGTCGCACCTTAGGAGGCAAGGGCGACGCGGGCTTGCACTTTGTTGGTGTCTTGTCCTCCTCCTTGTGGCGGGTTGCGCCACGACCGATGGCGGTGCCGGGCAGCGGGTCGACCCCCTTGAGTCCATGAACCGACGCTTCTATGCCTTCAACAGCGCCACCGACCGCCT
>JAJYPQ010000588.1 GCA_021795255.1 Pseudomonadota bacterium | reverse complement strand
CCCATACAAACGCTCCTGATCTTCCTCCTGATCGCTACCCGCCGTCTCTTCGTAGCCGCAGAAGGGGCACGCCCGCGAATCCCGGGCATACTGCCGCGCACACGATGGGCAGGGCTTACGGTACAGCGTGGCAATCGGTTCGTCGGTCATTTAGGGATACCTCATCCTGTCTTAACTATAACAAGCAGACGCGGGTTTTTGAAGGCACGCCTATCTGACCGCATACACCGTCTGCCGCAATCGCCTCCGAATCTCCTTCGAGGGCCGAGGATACCTTTCGTCGGCCATACGGCCCTGACACACGACTCAAAGTCGTGGACCCCGCACTTCTTGCAAGCCGCGGCGCCCTAATCCCTGCCCGTACCGCAGCCTCCCCCTAACGGCGGGGCGGGTCTTGATTGGGCCTAGCGGTGGCGGCACACTGGCCCTTTCACCGGCCTTGGAGGCTCCCCTATGTGCTTTTGTGAAAGTGACGCGGTAAAAATCCTTATCCATGTGAAGGCGCGAAAAAGATTCCCGGGCATCCGCTTCCATGAAGCGAGTCTCGAGCATGTGGCGCGGACCTTTGCGATTCGCACCACCGCCGACATTCGCGCCATGGGTGATGCTGCCTTACATGAGCTAAGCCAAGCCCTCTTGTGCGTCTTGCCTCCTGCCGCTTGTCCTCTCCCCCGGAAGGAGGCGGGCTAGGGCTTGCGAAATCGCCGCGCGGCGTTCGCCTTTAGGAAACGCAAAACAGCTACGAACTGCATTTCCCGACCGGCGCGAGTCGTTTGCGGCGAGACGACGGGATGGCGCTTATGGCCAGGAAAGGCTTAGGGCCGATACTAGCGGCGTTGTCATGGCGGGCATACTGAAAGAAGGCCGGAATTGCTGGTGCTTTTCGCGCGCGGACCGGATCGCGTTCTTGGTCGAGGCCGAGAACTCTCTCCGGGCCTTCGAGGAGGCGGTTTCAGGCGCGGACACCATCATCATTATCGGCTGTGACGTCGACAGCCGGATGCCCTTGCGGCCGGGGCAAACAGGTGACCAGATGGACCGCATCTTCGTCTCCCCACGCGAGGCCCGGATCGAACTCACGACCGAGACCACCCATGTGACCCGTGTGTGCTCAGATCATCTACCGCTTGGTGCCGCGATTACTTTGCCTTAGCAGGGATCGCATCTTCCGAACGGAACCCCACCTTGGCATGGCTGCCATCGCAAAACGGCTTATGCGCCGAGGCGCCACACCGGCAGAGCGCCGCTGGTTTCCCGGCCGCAAGCGGAAACGGCCGCCCCTCGCCGTCGACGATGGTAGCGCCCTCCACGAGATAGGGGCCGTTGGTCGTTACGGTAATTTTGGCCATGAACCCTCCTTATTCGTCTGTTACGCAGCCGAGCGTCGCGCTCTGGACATTCTTGATGTACTTCCACAGGGTGCCGCGGCTCGCCTTATAGGGCGGCATGACCCAGGCCTTGCGTCGCCGCTCCCACTCGCTGTCGCTCACATCCGCCTGCAAAAGATGGCGGCCTGCGTCTATCGTCACTTGATCGCCATCCTGCACTAAGGCAATCGGGCCGCCTTCCTGCGCTTCAGGCACCACATGGCCTACGATAAAGCCGTGCGAACCGCCAGAAAATCGGCCATCCGTCACCAAGGCTACATCATTGCCAAGCCCGGCCCCCATCAGCGCCGATGTCGGGGTCAACATTTCGGGCATACCAGGTCCCCCTTTGGGGCCCTCATAGCGGATAATGACGACATCGCCGCGCCGGATCTTATTCTCTTCCAAGGACGCAAGCATAGCCTCCTCGGAATCGAATACCCGAGCCGGGCCAGTAAAGCTTAAGCCCTCCTTACCGGTGATCTTCGCCACCGACCCCCCGGGGGCGAGATTACCCGTCAGTATCTGGATATGGGCCGTGGACTTGATGGGATCTGAGAACGGGCGTATGACCTTCTGACCGGGGCGCAAGGGCTTTACGTCGGCCAGGTTTTCGGCCAGGGTCTTGCCGGTCACGGTCAGACAATCGCCATGGATCAAGCCATTCTCCAAGAGCAGCCGCATGACCGCAGGGATCCCTCCCACTTCGTGCAGGTCCTCCATGACGTACTTGCCGCTTGGCTTCAAATCCGCGAGCAGCGGTACTTTATCGCTGACCCGCTGAAAATCCTCGAGCGTCAAGGGCACGCCGGCTGCGCGCGCCATCGCAATCAAATGCAAGACGGCGTTCGTCGAGCCGCCCAGCGCCATTACGATGACCATGGCGTTCTCGAAGGCCGCCCGCGTCATGATGTCGCGGGGTTTGATGTCACGCTCGAGCAACATACGCACCACGGCGCCGGCGCGCCGGCATTCCTCGCGCTTACCCTCGTCCACCGCCGGTGTCGAGGCGCTATACGGGAGACTCATGCCCAAGGCCTCGATCGCCGATGCCATGGTATTGGCGGTGTACATGCCCCCGCAGGCCCCGGCCCCAGGACAGGCGTTGCGGATCACCTCGTGGCGCTCCTCCTCTGTGATCTTACCTACCAAAAACTCCCCATAGGCCTGGAACGCCGACACGATATCGAGCGTCTGGCCGTGGGCATGACCGGGTTTGATGGTGCCACCGTAGATCATGAGCCCCGGGCGATTGACCCGGGCCATACCGATCACACAGCCCGGCATGTTCTTGTCGCAACCCGGGAGGGTGATTTGGGCGTCGTACCATTGGGCACTCATGACAGTTTCAACCGAATCGGCGATAAGGTCTCGCGATTGGAGTGAATAACTCATACCATCGGTGCCCATGGACATGCCGTCCGAGACTCCGACGGTATTAAATCGCATGCCAACGAGCCCCGCCTCCACCACGCCCTCCTTGACGAGG
>JAJYPQ010000587.1 GCA_021795255.1 Pseudomonadota bacterium | reverse complement strand
CACTGGCGCATCATTGCGCGCGGTCGTATAAATGGCATGCGCCCCGGCGAGTCATCAAGGATCTTCAACATACGAACAAGTTTCAGCCCCACATTGACATCGAACGGATGCTAAAGAGCGCAGTCCCCGAGCCTTGCCGCGATCCCGGCTCATGATACATGCCGAGTGCGACGATGGCACACGTACGCGCATCGTCCACGGGATGTCTCAGGGACATAAAGGGGTTTGTCACAATAATTTCGGGGGTCGAGATCCTGCTGATCGGCGCCGCATGCGGGACCGACCGGCACGCCATCGGATATCCAGGCGAACCATCGAGGACAGTACACTTTCCCTACGACCATTCCCTTTGCCGGCCCGGCTCCGCCGGCCGATCCATGATACCGCCCCTGGGGCCGATTCGTCGGCCTACCGGCCGGGGCCTCGGTGCCGTAACAGCCGGCCTTCCACGACAGGCTCACGCCGGATCTTGCGGCGACCGCGAGCCTCGGCGCCAATCTCAAGGACCAAACCCGGTGCCTCCGTCAAGCTCGTGCTCGATCTCGAGAAGACGGTTATATTTGGCTATCCGCTCGGAGCGGCACACCGAGCCGGTCTTGATTTGGCCACCGCCCATGGCGACCGCAAAGTCTGCGATAAAGTCATCCTCAGTGTCGCCGGAGCGGTGGGAAACAATGAACGCCCAGCCGGCCTTGCGGCACAACTGAATTGCCTCGATTGCCTCGCTGACGCTACCGATCTGATTGGGCTTGATCAACGCGGCATTACAGGTCTTTTCCTTGATCGCGCGCGCTATCAGGTCTGGGTTCGTGACCAGGATGTCATCCCCCACGATCTGGATCTTGTCCCCGAGCCGCGCGGTCAGATCATGGAAGCCGCGCCAATCGTCCTCGGCAAGACCGTCCTCGATCGAAATGATCGGGTACTTTCCAACCCACTCCTCAAACAACGCCACCAGGGCCAGGGAATCGGTGATGCCTTGATCGCTTCGCGTAAGATGGTAAGCACCGTCCACGCAAAAGGCGCTGGCCGCGGGATCGAGCGCCAGGGCGATGTCGACGCCCGGCTCGTAGCCGGCCGCGCTTATCGCCTCCACGATCACCGCGCAGCCCTCTTCATTATCGTCGAGAGGTACGGCAAACCCACCCTCATCTCCGACGTTTGTCGGGTAGCCTCGGGCCCTCAATAGGCGTTTTAGGGCCGCAAAGGTCTCTACCCCATACCGCAAGGCCTCCCTGAAACTGTCGGCGCCCACGGGCACGATCATGAACTCTTGAAAATCCAGGGTGGAATCACTGTGGCTGCCGCCGTTTAGAATGTTGATCATGGGTCTGGGAAGCCGATTTGCACCGACACCCCCCAGATAGGCGTACAGCGGCATGCCAGAGGCTCGTGCTGCGGCGCGCGCCACGGCCTGCGAAACACCAAGGATCGCGTTGGCGCCGAGATACATCTTGTCGGGCGAGCCGTCGAGATCGATCATGAGGCGATCGATCTTCGACTGATCGCGAGGATCCATGCCTCGTATCGCCGGGCCGATGATGGTATCGACATGACTTACCGCCTTGAGGACGCCCTTGCCGCCATAACGGCCGGCATCCCCGTCCCGAAGCTCCAAGGCCTCGCGTTTTCCCGTGGACGCCCCGGACGGAACCGAGGCCGTGCCGACGATGCCGTTGTCCAACACCACATACACCCGGATGGTGGGCTGACCGCGGGAATCGAGAATCTCCAGGGCGCGCACCGATTCGATACGAAGAGTCATAAGCCGATCTCCTTGCTACGCCAATGGGCCGTCACATCATGAACGGCACCGGCCGCCGGCACTCGTCATGGCTTTCATGACCCGCATCGCCGCGACACGCCCGTGCTTGACGCACATCGGACTCCGGCGGAGCGAGCCGCGACCTTATCCCGCCGACTCGCCATACATGTAATCGCGCGTCAAGGGGAGCGGGCTTGCGACCCCGGCGTGACCCTTGACGGCCAGAACCTGGTAGATGGAAAGCCAATTGTGCGCAAAGCTGTACGCGCAGCCAGCCAGATACGTGCGCCATATTCGCCAACGTTTTTCGCCGGCCAAGGTCCGGCACTCCTGGGATGCAGCCTCGAAACGCTCCACCCAATGGTTCAAAGTGAACGCATAGTGACGGCGGAGGTTCTCTACGTCGACGATCTCCAGGCCCGCGTGACTCATATTCTTGAGGACAAGGCCGATATGGGCTAATTCGCCGTGCGGAAAGACATAGTTTTCTATAAACCGGCCGCCGCCAAACGGTGTTTCGCGGGAATCCGGATCGGTCGACGTAATGCCGTGGTTCATGGCAACGCCATCGGTATCCAGAAGGCTATGGACACGCGAGAAGTAGTCGCGCATGTTCTTGAGTCCGACATGCTCGAACATGCCCACGCTCGTTATGCGATCAAACTTCCCCGTTATGTCCCGATAGTCTGCGAGGACTACCTCGCAGCGGTCCTGCAGGCCTTCGCGTGCGATCCGCTCGCGGGCGTACTCGCGCTGGTTCTGGGACAAGGTGATGCCGAGAACCTGGGCCCCATATGTCCCCGCTGCCCGGCGCGCGAGCGCCCCCCATCCGCACCCGATGTCCAGCAGCCGGTCGCCGCGCCGGATCCTGAGTTTGCGCAGGATATGGTCGATCTTCTGGGTTTGGGCCGCCTCCAGACTGTCTGTCGGCGCGCAGAAATAGCCGCACGAGTACACCATGTCCTGATCCAACCAGAGGCCATAGAATTCATTTGAGACATCGTAATGGTAGGCTATGGCCTGGGCATCTATATTTTTGTCGTGCCAGGCAAGTCGCGGCTTGTGCCGGAACGGGCGCCGGGCATTGTCGG
>JAJYPQ010000076.1 GCA_021795255.1 Pseudomonadota bacterium | reverse complement strand
GGTTGGGTGCAGTGCCGGGTCGGCCCAAGCCGCCACCCATTTGCCCTGCTTATCGAGGATCGTGATGAGCTATCTGGTGCTTGCCCGCAAGTGGCGCCCTCGCACGTTCTCAGAGCTGGTGGGCCAGGAGCCCGTGGTTCGTGCGCTCCGTTTTGCCCTGACGGAAGGCCGTGTCCACCACGCCTATCTTTTTAGTGGAATACGGGGCGTCGGAAAGACGACTGTGGCCCGCATTTTGGCGAAGGCGCTGAATTGCGAACGGGGCGTTAGCGCTGAACCCTGTGGGGTATGCGGGGCATGCCAGGAGATTGATGGCGGCCGCTTTGTCGACTTAATCGAGGTGGATGCCGCGTCGCGCACCAAGGTTGACGATACCCGCGAGTTGTTGGACAACGTCCAGTACGCCCCAACGCGCGGTCGTTTTAAGGTGTACCTGATAGACGAGGTACACATGTTGTCCGCCCATAGCTTCAACGCACTCCTGAAGACCTTAGAGGAGCCGCCACCGCACGTTAAATTCATTCTTGCCACCACCGACCCCCAAAAGCTGCCGGTGACAGTCCTGTCGCGCTGTCTCAAGTTTGCGCTTCGGCGCCTATCCGACCAGCAGATTGTCGACCATCTAGCGCATATTCTTGGCGCCGAGAACGTGGTGTGCGAAGAACCGGCCCTGATGCCGCTTGCGCAGGCGGCCGAGGGCAGCGTCCGTGATGCCTTAAGCCTTCTTGATCAAGCTATCGCCGCCGGCGGGGGCGCGGTACGAGCGGAGACGGTCGCCGCTATGTTGGGTTCGATAGCCCCGGATCTTGTGCATCGGTTGGTCGGGGCCTTGGCGCTCGGGGAGGGGGAGACACTTCTTGCTGTGGCCGATGAGGCCTATGCCCTCGGCGTAGCGCCCGAGTCACTTTTGATCGAGCTTTTGCGGGCCTTTCATGATGTGGCGATTGCCCAGGCATTGCCCAAGGCACTGTTAGACCCCTGGAGCATCGAAACCGGGCGGAAGTTCTCCCCGGAAGCGGTGCAGCTTTATTACGAAATCGGGTGCTTGGGTCGACGTCAACTGAGCGTTGCGCCCGACCCCGAGTCGGGCGTGAAGATGGCACTTTTGCGGATGCTGGCGTTTCGGCCGAGCGACAGTCAAGACGCCGCCGAGCCCAAGGATCGCGTCAAGACGCCGCCTTTGCGCGCCGCGGCCACACCGCGGCCACAAGCCGTGGCCCCTGCGGCAAGCGATGGTGAGCAGTCGAGTCCTGAGCCGTATGGAGGCGCGGAGGGAAACGGGGAATCAGGACAGAGGGAGGAGGAATTCCTCGCTGCGGTGGCACCTGCGCATGCCGAGGGCCCGGACGATGGACGAGTCCTGGAGCGATTGGGCCTCACCGGCCTTTTAAAGGAAGTCGCGATGAATGCGGTTCTCGAGAACGCCCAAGGTCAGCTTACGCTGACGGTGGATCCGAAGGTCGGGAACCACCTGAATAAGGAACGGGTCGATATGTTAAAGAAGGCGCTTTGCGCCTATTATGGTAAGGCGGTGACTTTGACTGTTACGGTGGCACCCATAAGTGGGACGCCAGCCGATCTCAAACGCGAAGCCGACGAGGGCGCACAACGCGAAGCGCGCGCGGCCCTGGCGTCGGATCCTAGCGTAGCGGCGCTTAAACGCACATTCAACGCACGCATAAACGAAAATTCTGTGCGACCTCGGAAATAACAGGAGTCTAGGACATGAAGGGCGGAATCGGTCAGCTCATGAAGCAAGCCCAGGCGATGCAGGAGAACTTGCGTAAGGCGCAGGAACAACTGGCTCAGATCGAAGTCGAGGGGCAAGCTGGTGGCGGGCTCGTCAAGGTAACGATGACCTGCCGTCATGACGTGCGCAAGGTCCGGCTCGACGACAGTCTCCTAAAAGAGGACCGAGAGGTCGTGGAAGATCTTATCGCCGCGGCGATGAACGATGCCGTGCGTAAAGCCGAAGATTTGAGCCAAGAGAAGATGTCAGGCCTTACGGCCGGACTGAATATTCCCGGCCTCAATCTTCCCTTTTAACACTTTGGCGGAAGACACTAAAGCCCTCGAGGACCTCAAGCGGGCGTTGCGCCGGCTGCCGGGCGTCGGGGCAAAATCGGCGCAACGCATGGCCTTCCATCTCCTCGGCCGAGACCGAGCGGCCGCCAAAGACATAGCAGAAGCGCTTCTACAAGCGGTCGAGCGTATCGGTCATTGCGAGCGTTGCAATAATTTCAGTGAAGCCGATCTTTGCTTCATTTGTCGCTCACCGCGCCGCGATAGCGGCCTTCTTTGTGTAGTGGAGTCGCCAGCCGACTTGGTTTCGCTCGAGCAATCGGGCGCCTTTAACGGCACCTACTTCGTCCTCATGGGCCGGCTATCTCCCCTTGACGGGATCGGCCCAGAGGAGCTCGGGCTTCCTAAGCTCGAGGCCTTATTGGAAAGCGGTGCGGTACGCGAAGTGATCTTGGCGACCAATGCGACAGTCGAGGGCGAGGCGACCGCTCATTACATCGGCGAGTTGGCCCGGCGGCGTGATCTTCTGGCAACGCGCATAGCGTGCGGTGTCCCGATCGGAGGGGAACTCGAGTATATCGACCGGGGGACGTTGGCCCGCGCCTTTTCCGGGCGTCGGGAAGCGTGAGGCTTTAAAGTACCAACGCGTCGATTTTCGCAGCGCAGATAAAATCGTTTTCGCTTAGCCCATCTATCGCATGAGTGTGATAGTTTACTCCGCACGTTTTGTAGCCTACGGCGAGATCAGGGTGGTGATCCTCGCGATGGGCGATATAGGCGATCGCGTTGACGAAGGCCATCGTCTCGTAAAAGTCCTTGAACTGAAATGTTCGCGATAGCGCTTTGGCCGAAGGCTCCAATGTCCAGCCTGGGATCTGGGCCATAAGCTCCTTGGCGTGGGGAGGGGCAATCGGCGTCGTGCCTCCTTCGCACGGCAGGCAGGACTTACGGCTAAGGTCGCTCATGGGCTTCCTCCTGTCTTCACATAAATACGGCGTGTCCGAGGCCGCTCGGAGACATCAGGCATCTTGCAGTATTCGCCACACACCGGGGCCTTGCCTCTAGCATACAATACTGGCGCTCGAAAGAACCAGTCCCCTGGGTCCCGTTGCCTGGGGCGTGGGTCTCGCTCGGATCCTGCTTTGGGCTGGTATTCCCAGGCGCACCCGGATGGGCCTTCAAGCTGGCTGATCGTAGTGGTTCCGTAGGCGGCGATCTGGCTCGTGTGGTAGAGTGCGACCACAAGCCGTAGGCCCACTTTGATAAGTCGCGAGCGGAGAAAACGCATGCCGCAAGACCCTAATGCGCTGGTCTGGATCGATCTTGAGATGACAGGCTTGCGTCCGGACACAGACGCTATAATCGAAATCGCCACGGTCGTCACAGACAGCGATCTAAACGTAATCGCCCAAGGTCCGGTGCTCGCGATTCACCAACCTGAGTCTGTATTGCGAGGCATGGACGACTGGAATCGGCGTACACATGGCCACTCTGGTCTTGTGGAGAGGATTCGCAGCACTACCATGGACGTTGCGGAGGCCGAGCGACAGACTTTGGCCTTCTTGGAACCGCTTGTTCCCCGTAATCGGTCTCCGCTTTGTGGCAATAGCATTTGCCAGGATCGGCGTTTTCTCGCGCGCTTGATGCCCAACATAGAATCCTACGTACATTATCGTAATCTTGACGTCAGCAGCATCAAGGAGCTTATTCGACGATGGCGCCCTGAATTATGCGCCGGGTTTGTTAAGCAAAATACCCATCGGGCCCTCGATGACATTCTCGAATCCATAGCGGAGCTCCGTTACTATCGGACCCACTTGTTTCCCGGACATGGCGATACTTAGGTCGGGACAAGGCTATTCCGTTCATAATTGTGCGCAGATGGCGGCATGGATCGCCCTTCAACGCACGAACGGGGGTTTTGCGGAAGCCTTAGACGAGCGTATGGCGGACGGTCTTTGTGCGGCCATTACGCGCGATTTTCCGCGCGCCTCACGCATAGGGATTTTGGTTGGTCGGGGAGGCAACGGACGCCAAGCGCAAGCCTTGGTACGACGCTATCAGGGTACGGGAATCGAGGTAACGACCTTTTCTGTTGACGAACGAGCGGAGCTTGATCGTCTTCGGCGACAGGATGTGCTGATCGATGGTCTCATAGGAACCGGCTTAGAAGGCCCGCTGCGGGATCCGTATCGCGGGCTTGCCGAGTGTGCGCAAGCAAGCGGGCGGCCAATCGTCGCTATAGACGGGCCCACCGGTCTCGATCTCGATAAGGGCTCGATCGTGCTCGGCGCCTTACGAGCGACTTGCACGCTTTTTTGTGCCTATCCGAAGATTGGTGGGCTGACCGGCGCGGGGCGCGAGGTCTGCGGGGTGGTGGGCGTAATCGATTCGGGCCTTGAGGTGGTTCCGCCTGAGGCGTGCGCTTATGTGCCCAGTGAAGCCGAAGTGGCCGCTTTAGTGCCGGTGCGGCCCCAACACGCGCACAAAGGCACGGCCGGTACCTGTGCCATTTGGGGTGGGGATATCGGTATGCCGGGGGCTGTTCGTCTGGCGGCCGAGGGGGCCTATCGAGCGGGAGCCGGGCTTGTCATAAGTTGGGTCCATGCTCGGCACGCCGCGGTTCTCGCAGCTTCGCTACCGGAACTCATAGCGTTTGCCGCATTCGAGACGGAACCGCCACTTCTCAAGGCGCAGTGGCTGTTGGTGGGATCAGGCTTGGGGCGGAGGGACTGGGGCCATGACATGTGGGCCCGTGCCCGGTCGAGTCAGAAGCCTCTTCTCGTGGACGGGGACGCGCTTTACTGGCTTGCCTTAGAGCCCGAGGCGCGTTCCGACTGGATTCTGACCCCTCATGAAGCGGAAGCGGCGCGCCTCCTTGGGGTGCACGCCAAGGAGGTAGCTCATGATCGGCCGGGTGCATGCCGAGAACTGTACGCGCGTTACGGCGGGGTCTGCGTGTTAAAGGGCGCCGGGACTCTGATCACAAGCGCCGAGGGAAGCTGGTTGTGTCCATTCGGCCATCCGGGCATGGCCACGGCCGGGATGGGGGACGTTCTTGCCGGTGTCATCGCAGGTCTCGCCGTACAAGGGTTGACGGCCTGCCAGGCGGCGCGCTTAGGCGTGTTTTTGCACGCAGAGGCCGGAGATAGAGCCGCCTTAACGGTCGGACCGCGCGGTCTTTTGGCATCCGATCTCATTCGTTGCCTTCCAGCGGCCCAAGCGCACTTATGCTCGTCCGCCTGACTGATTGGGCCGCCACCCTACGTTTGGGCGCGACGCTGGCGAAGGCCTTGCGTCCCGAGGACCAGGTATTTCTTCGGGGAGATCTGGGGAGCGGCAAGACGGCGCTTGCGGGAGCTATTTTGCGCGGGCTGGGTCACACGGGGCTTGTCAAAAGCCCTACCTACACGCTGGTTGAGGAATACGATCTCGGTTCTCTCCGGGTTGTTCACGCGGACCTCTATCGTTTGACGGCGCCCGAGGAACTGGAGGCCTTAGGTTGGTGGGATTACCTTGATGGTCGAACGCTGGTACTCGTTGAGTGGCCCGAGCGAAGCGGTACACTCTTACGAGCGGATGTTGACGTTTGGCTCTCGGTCACCGATGATGTTAGGCAGGCCCAGCTGCGAGCGCTCTCGCCGCGGGGAGTGGGGGTATTAGAAGCTCTAAAGTCGTGAAACAACGAATCTTGATGACGTGCGCGGTGGCCCTGTGGGTGTTTGCCGCTACCGCCCAGGCGGTACTTCGTGTCGGTCAGCCCACAGTCCAAGCAGGCCATGACGCGCTGATGATTCGCCTGTCGGTGAACCGTCATATTCCATGGCGATCGTTTGCACTCTCAGATCCCGCTCGGGTAGTGGTCGATCTCCACGGAGTCGTGCTAGACGGTGGTAGCGCGGTGTGGAAGGAGAATGTTGGATGCCTGAAAGATATCCGCGGCTTCACTCATCGCGATGGTATGGTCCGACTGGTTTTTGATCTATGCCAGGCCGAATCCTACCAGGTCAATGCCCTTCCGGGAGGCTTGATCCTTTCGCTTGCCGAGCCCAACATCCCGCTTCCCCAGATTCCCTCCGGGCCCCATCCTAAACCCGTTTCCCTTGTTCCGATCAGCGCCCCGCGCGCCCCCCCCGATATTGTCATTGCAGTCGATCCCGGACATGGCGGCATCGACTCGGGGGCCTGTGGTATAGACGATATCTGCGAAAAAAACGTCGTTTTGCGCATCGGACAAGACTTAGCCGCCCGCATCGACGCAACGCCGGGCTTCAAGGCCTTTATGACCCGCACCGGCAACTATTACGTCCCGCTGCGTGAACGGGTAGCGCTGGCCGCGGCGCATCACGCTGCGGCCTTCATATCCATCCACGCAAATGCCTTACCCGAGCCCGAAGGGATGGATGTGCGCGGGGCGGAGATCTTTATTCTGTCGCAACATGGCGTGAGTCGCGAGGCCCGCTGGTTAGCCCGCAGCGAAAACGCCGCCGACCAGACTGGGGATCTTCATTTCGGTGCCGGGGGCGGATTTCTCCATAACATCTTACTGAACATGACCCAAAACGGCACGCGCCGCGCGAGTTATAATCTGGCTCATGATATCCTGCGGCAGCTCCATAAAATCGGGCCTGTCCATGTCGACCATGTAGAGAAGGCGAATTTTCTTGTTTTGGAGTCGGCGACTATCCCCTCGGTACTCATTGAGACGGCATTTATCTCCAATCCCCATGAGGCGCTGCGATTGAATAACCCGGCCTATGACGAGGACATCGCATCGGCTATATGGGCTGGCATCATGCGCGATGCGCCCCAACTCCGGGCCCGACTCGGCTTGGCCCCCGGCCCTCAGCTTTATGTGGTAAGGGCTGGTGAGACCCTATCCGGTATCGCGGCGCAGTTTCATGTGCCGTTAGCGGCTTTGCGTGCCGCTAACGCCCTGCACGGCGTGCTACAAGCCGGGACCTCCTTGCGTATCCCGTCGGGACAAAGCTGAGGGTCGACCTTATCAATAAGCACCACCCTACACACGACGAGAAGAGAGCAGCGGGAGCGAGAGTGCTTATGAGTGTGTTTCGAACAAAGGCAGTTGGTGTTGAACGTGAGGATACCGGCTTGCGTCGTTGCCTGACGACTGCAGACCTTATATTTTTGGGGATCGGCGGCATTATAGGTGCCGGCATCTTTGTCCTGACGGGCGTTGCCGCCGCTCTCGATGCGGGACCTGCCATCGTACTGTCGTTCATTATCTCTGGTTTGGCTTGCGCGTTCACAGCTCTTTCATACGCTGAGCTTTCCGCCGCAGTCGGGGGGTGTGGTAGTGCCTACGGTTACGCGTATGCGGGGCTTGGTGAAATCATAGCCTGGATTGTCGGGTGGGATCTCATCTTGGAGTACGGGGTGGCTACGGCAGCGGTGGCTATCGGTTGGTCTGGTTACGTACGCGATGCCTTGAGCTCGGTCGGCGTACACCTACCCTTGGCGCTGACGCGAGTGAATATTTACGCCATCGCAGCGTGGTTTCTGACCCTTATTGACAAGCCTATCCCCGCGCTGATAGCAGCGAAGGCGAGTACCGGCGGTTTCATTAATCTTCCAGCGGCCGCTGTGATCCTTCTTTTGAGCATCGTTTTGTCTCTGGGTGTCCGACAAAGTGCGGCCTTTAATGGGCTTATGGTGTTTGTGAAGCTTGCAGTGATAGCCCTCTTTATTGCCGTTGCGTGCTTTCATGTCACGCCGGGCAACTGGCATCCTTTTATGCCTTTTGGGTGGCCCGGGGTCATGCGGGGAGCGGCTCTTATATTTTTTGCTTACATTGGCTTCGACGCCGTCTCGACCGCTGCTGAGGAGACTCGGAACCCTCAACACTCCTTGCCCATCGGCATCATCGTGTCCTTGGTGGTGTGCACCGTCATCTATATCGTCGTGTCAGGTCTTCTGACGCTCATCGTTCCCTATTTCACCCTAGATACCGCATCGCCTGTTGCGCGATCCATGCTAACTCTAGGCCACCCGATCATCGCTCTCATGATCGGGATCGGGGCTATCGTCGGACTCACAAGTGTCATGCTAGTGCTGTTCTACGGTTTAACGCGGATTTTCCTCGCGATGTCCCGGGACGGCTTGTTGCCGAGCACCTTCGCCGCCGTCAATACCCGCACCAAGACACCAGTGCGCGTTATTTTGCTTTGTGGCCTTGTCATGGCGCTCATAGCGGGGCTTACGCCGATTGCCTATGTGGCGGAGCTCGTCAATATTGGGACCCTGGCCGCCTTCACGATCGTGTGCGCGGGCGTATTGGTCATGCGTTACACGAAACCGGACATGGTGCGGCCCTTTCGCGCCCCGGGTAGTCCTGTTACTCCTTTGCTCGGGATAGCGTTCTGTCTTTATCTTATGGTAAGCCTTCCCTTAATTACGTGGCTGCGCTTCATTGTGTGGTTTGCGATCGGCATGGTGGTGTATGTCTTTTATGGACGTAGCCACAGTCGGCTCGCGATGGTCGGGCGGGAGCACCCCTAACTCGCGCGTGGCCGAAGAACGGCGAACAAGGCGATGGTTATGGCCTGAGAGCGCACACGAGACTCGCGGGAACGCCGCCTATAGGGCCGAACGTGACCGGGTGGCAAGGTATGAGGGGCTGGCCTTATCCGTCGACTCGTCTCTGGATGGCCTGGCTAAGCTCAGTCAGGTGTAACGAAGACTCGACGTTGAACGGCTTTCCAAATTCGTCGGTCAGAAAGAATATATCCTCGGCCCGTTCGCCGAAGGTCGCCACCTTGGCCGTAACGATACGGATGTGGCAGGCCTTGAGTGCCAACGCGATTTGATGGAGCAAACCGGGACGATCTTGGGCAATTACTTCCATTACCGTGAGCTGGCCGTTGGCGGTCGAAGAAAAGTTGACCTCTGTTTGGATTGGGAAGTGCTTGAGGGCGCGCGGTAGAGGCGGTGCCAGGGTGTCGCGAGAGCCATTCGCGAGGTCGCTGTGTATGAGTTTTTGTAAGCCATTCAGTTCATCTTGGCTCGGGGCGGTCCCATCTGCGGTCAGCGCGACAAAGCAGTCGAGGGCGTAATCACCGGCCCGATGAATGCGGGCATCAACGATAGAGAGATTGAGCCGGTCGAAGCTGCCAGTCAGGACTGCGAAGAGTTCATCGTTGTAAGGACTAAATATCAAGAATTCCCCGGCCGTCTTGTCGGCCCTCACGCGCGCCTCAACAAGTGGCAATTCCGTTAACCGGGTGCGGGCTATGGCGCAAGCGTGCCAGGCAAGCGATTCGGCGTCGTAACGCAGGAAATAGTCGGGGTCCATGCGCTGCCAGTGTTGTTCGAGGGCCTCAGGCACAGCGCAATGACCGGCGTGGGTCAGGGCATCGCTTTTGAGATCGGCGATATGGGCATCGAGATCGATGGCTTGGCCGAACCCGCGTCGCAGTACACGTGTTGTGTTGCTATAAAGCTGCATCAAAAGGCGGCCCTTCCAGGCATTCCACACCGTCGGATTGGTTCCGCGGATGTCGGCCACAGTAAGGAGATAAAGGTTATCGAGGTGCTCGCGGTCGCCCACGAACTGGGCAAATCCCTTTACCACTTCCGGATCAGAAATGTCGGTGTGCTGGGCGGTCGAGGACATGACTAAGTGATGGCGGACGAGCCATGCCACAAACTGCGAGTCATAGTCGCTGAGACCGTGGCGCTCGCAGAACGTGCGTGCCTCGATCTCGCCCAATTTCGAATGGTCGCCCCCGCGCCCTTTGGCGATATCGTGAAAGAGGGCCGCTAAGTACAGACGTTCGGGTTTGATTAAACGCCGACTGAGCTCGCTGATATGTGGCAGCTCCGCATCGAATTCCGCTTGCATCGGGCGGCGAATGTTCCGCAAAACAAAAAGGCTGTGTTCGTCTACGGTGTAGACATGGAAGAGGTCATGCTGCATCTGCCCCACGATCTTACCAAAGGCGGGGATATAGGCTCCCAATAAGCCATAGGCGTTCATGCGCCGCAAGGCGTGGGTTACCCCGGAATGAGAGCGTAAGATCGCTAGGAATTGGGCCTTGACGTCCGGATCATTCCGGAACGATCCGTCGATTAGGTAGAGGTGGGCACGCAAGAGCCGGATTGTGGAGGCGCGCACTCCTTTGAGCCGCGGATGTTTCTGGAGCACGCTGAATATCGTCAGGAGTGCCTTGGGATCACGGACGAACACGTGGCTATCAACCGCTTCGAGAAATCCGTCGCGGGCGCGGAAATGGGGGTTCAATGACGTTACGGACGGGCGCTTGGTGCTTAGGAGGGCTTCAGCGAAGTGTTGTAATAGGATTTCATTCAAGAGCTGGACTTGCTTTACGGTTCGGTAATAGCGCTTCATGAATTGCTCGACCGCGAGCCGTCCGGGGCGGTCTACGTAGCCCATCTGAGTCGCGAGAGCGCGTTGATGATCAAAAAGAAGGCGATCTTCGCGTCGGCGCGCGAGCAGATGCAGGCCGGTGCGCACCTGCCAGAGGAAATTGCGACCATCGATGAGAGAGCGATATTCACGTTCGCTTAAGAAGCCGACTTTGACAAGATCATGGAGCTCGGCCGACCCTAAATGGCGGCGGCTCACCCAGCCCATCATATGGATGTCACGCAGGCCGCCAGGCCCTTCCTTCACGTTCGGCTCAAGATTGTAGCCGGTGTTGTCGTAATGGGCGTAGCGGGCGCGTTGTTCGGCAAGCTTGGCCTCATAGTAGCGTGCGCTCGGCCAGAGCTTGGGAGAGCCAAGCCGGTGCACAAGCTCGGCCAAAAGGCCCTCGTCGCCCGTCAAGAGCCGCGCCTCCATGAGGTTGGTCATGACGGTCACGTCGGTGCGCGCAAGCCCCAGGCAATCCCGTACCGAACGCACGCTGTGTCCGACTGTGAGTCCGATATCCCACAGGAAACGGACGAATCCCTCGGCAAATGGCTGCGCCAAACGATAGCGGGAGCGATCCAGAAGCAGGAGCAGGTCAATATCGGACGCGGGATGGAGCTCGCCGCGGCCGTAGCCACCGACCGCGACTAAGGCTACGGTCATGCCCACGGGAAGCAAATGCGCATGTTCGCGATAGGCGCATACCAAGAGGTCATCAATGAGGGCCGTGCGCAGCTCAAGCGCCTGGACACCAAGACCGCGTCGACGGCGCTGCGACTCGGCTAGATGGATGACTCGAAGTTGCTCGTCGCCGGCCCGCAGCTTCGTCCGAAAGCGGTCGACGGACCCTTCGATAAGCTTGGCCATCGCTGTTTCAGGCACCGAGTTACTCCCTTATATTCGTTCGTTGGATCGCAGAGTGAGGACCTCGTAGCCCGTGGGTGTCACCAAAATCGTATGTTCCCACTGCGCAGACAAGCCATGGTCCCGCGTTACCACCGTCCAGTTGTCGGGCAAAAGTTTCACGCCGGCTCCACGCTGATTGATCATAGGCTCGATGGTAAAGGTCATGCCGGGCTCGAGTACCACACCTGTTCCCGGCCGCCCGTAATGGAGGACTTGCGGATCTTCATGAAACCCCCTCCCGATTCCATGACCGCAATATTCCCGCACCACTGAGTAATGTTGATGCTCGGCGTAGGTCTGAATGGCGTGACCAATGTCGCCTAATTGAATTCCCGGTCGTACAAGCCGGATCCCGCGCACCAAGCACTCATAGGTTATCTCCGTCAGCCGCCGCGCCGCCACCGACGGCTCATCCACGAAGAACATTTGGCTCGTATCACCGTGGTAACCATCCTTGATCACCGTGACATCGATATTGACGATATCGGCCTTTTTGAGTTTACGATCCCCCGGAATGCCATGGCAGACCTGATGGTTTACCGAGGTGCATATGGACCTCGGAAAGCCCCGGTAATTAAGTGGCGCTGGTATCGCGTTTTGGGTCCGGACGATAAAATCATGGCAGCGCTCGTCTAGCTCGCCTGTCGTGACGCCCGGAACGACATAAGGACCGATCATCTCGAGTACATCGGCGGCGAGCCGGCCGGCCACGCGCATTTTTTGGATTTCAGCCTCTGTTTTAATCGTAATAGCCATCGGGTCCTTGGGGGGTATTCGTGATGGGGTCCATTGTCAGCCGATCGACCCTACGATTCAACCTGTCCGCGCGGGCGCTGAGATTAAGGCGCGCGCTCGCTTTTGTGGGCTCGCAACGGCTTAAGGCCCGGTTATGGCTTCTCAAACGCCAAGGCCTTGCATTGTGACCAAAGCGGTGGGCGTGGTAGCATTGCCGACATGTGGGGATTCCCCACCCCCTCTTTTTAGGAGGGGCCTATCGCACGCGGGCCGTCACGGCGTTCGGGTGCCTGTCCCATGATGTATGGAGGGTGCAGGTCGACGTCCGGGGCTCGCGGTGGACTAACCCAACGGAG
>JAJYPQ010000586.1 GCA_021795255.1 Pseudomonadota bacterium | reverse complement strand
AGATACTCGAGTAGAACATGGCCAACCAGAAAATCAGAATTCGTCTCAAGGCGTTCGATCATCGGCTTATCGACCGCTCGGCCATGGAAATCGTCGATACGGCGAAGCGGACCGGGGCGATCGTGAAAGGCCCTATCCCGCTTCCGACCAAGATCGAACGTTACACGCTCTTGCGGTCGCCGCACGTGGATAAGAGTTCACGGGACCAATTCGAAATTCGGACGCACAAGCGCATCATGGACATCATCGAGCCCACCGAAAAAACGGTGGATGCGCTCTTGAAGCTCAATCTCGCCGCTGGTGTGGACGTCGAGATCAAAGTTAGTTAGGAGCGGTCATGGCACTGGGAATTGTAGGGAAAAAGATTGGGATGAGCCGCGTGTTCGCGGCCGATGGCATGGTGGCGCCGGTCACGGTCGTGGCGGTGGAGCGTAACCATGTCGCCCAGATCAAAGAGGTGGCGACCGACGGCTACCGCGCCGTTCAAGTGGCCGCCGGCACGCGCCGGCCGTCGCGGGTGACCAAGGCCTTGGCCGGGCACTTCGCGAAGGCCAAGATCGAGCCCGCCGCGAGCCTCTGGGAGTTCCGTCTCGAAGGAGACGAAGGGAAGGGGCTTTTGCTCGGCGCCGAGATCCGGGTCGATATCTTTACCGCCGGACAGATGGTCGACGTCCAAGGGACGACGATCGGAAAGGGTTTTGCGGGGGTTATCAAGCGCCACCATTTTGGCGGCGGTCGGGCCTCGCACGGTAACTCGCTGTCGCATAGGGCCCCGGGTTCTATCGGGCAACGCCAGACCCCGGGCCGGGTGTTCCCGGGCAAGAAGATGGCGGGGCATTTGGGCGCCAAGGTCCGGACCCAGCAGAATCTCGAGATCGTGCGTGTCGATGCCGAACGCAACCTGCTTTTGATTCGCGGCGCGGTACCGGGCGCCAAGGGTTCGGATGTGGTCGTGCGGCCGGCCGTGAAGGGCGGAAAGACCGAGGTCAAGACATCATGAAGATGACGGTAGTGAAAGCGGCGGGCGGTACGGCCGAAATGGACATTGCCGAGGCCACCTTCGGGGTGCCCTTCAAGGAGCAACTGGTCCATCAGATCGTCGTGGCCTATCAGGCCGGCGGACGGTCCGGGACGCGCGCGCAAAAGAATCGGGCCGCGGTGAGTGGCAGCACCAAAAAGCCGTGGGCCCAGAAGGGCTCGGGGCGGGCGCGGGCCGGCAATATCCGCAGTCCCATCTGGCGCGGCGGCGGCAAGACCTTCCCCGCGAGCTTGCAGGACTTTAGCCAGAAGGTGAACAAGAAGATGCGGCGCGTGGCGCTGCGGTCGATCGTCTCCGAGCTGATTCGCCAGGGGCGCTTGATCGCAGTCGACGAGATCCAGTCGGGTCCGAAGACCAAGGATCTCTTGGCGCGGCTGACGGCGTTGGGTATCAGCGAGCGTTCCCCCAACGTCCTGATCGTGTCCGATAAGGTGGACGATTCCCTGGCCTTGGCGGCGCGCAACCTGTTTCGGGTTGCGGTACGCCCAAGCGATCGCGTAGACCCTGTTTCGCTGATTGCGCACGAGAAGGTCATCATGACCGTGGGCGCTGTGAGAAAGCTTGAGGAGATGCTGGCGTGACAACCGACCTGTACGAAGTTTTGCTGGCGCCCCACATCTCGGAGAAGGCCACGCGCTTGGCCGAGAAGCATAAGCAGTTCGTGTTTCGGGTTCGTAAGGATGCGACCAAGGCCACTGTGAAGTTGGCGGTCGAAAAACTCTTTAAAGTGGAAGTGGCCGAGGTTCGTATCGCCCTTTTGAAGGGCAAGACGAAAGCCGGCAAGATCCCGGGACGACGCTCCGACGTCAAGAAGGCCTATGTGGCTTTGAAGCCTGGCTTTGATATTCAGTTCGGCACGGGGCAGTAAGGGGGACGCATGGCAATTATCAAGGTTAAGCCGACTTCGGCAGGGCGACGCGGTCTCGTAAAGATCGTGACCCCGGGTCTGCACAAAGGGGCGCCGTATGCGCCGCTTTTGGAAAAGAAGGCCAAGATCGACGGTCGCGATAACCGCGGACGCGTGGCCGTTCGCCATCGCGGCGGGGCTCATAAACGCCATTATCGGCTCGTGGATTTCCGACGCGATAAGGACGGCATCCCCGCCAAGGTCGAGCGCCTGGAGTACGATCCTAACCGCAGCGCGCACATCGCCCTTATGCTGTATGCCGACGGCGAGCGCCGCTATATCATCGCGGCCAAAGGCGTAGAGATTGGGCAAGAGGTGTTGTCAGGAAGCGACGCCCCGATACGGGCCGGCAATTGCCTGCCGCTGCGCAATATCCCGGTCGGAACGACGGTGCATTGCGTCGAATTGAAGGTCGGCCGCGGTGCCCAGATCGGGCGCTCGGCGGGTGCGGCCCTTCAGTACGTGGCGCGCGAGGGCGAATACGCCCAGCTGCGGCTGCGCTCGGGTGAGGTGCGCAAGGTCCATATCGAGTGCCGCGCGACCATAGGCGAGGTCGGCAACAACGAACATTCCTTGCGTAAGCTCGGAAAGGCCGGCGCCTCGCGGTGGCGCGGTATCCGCCCGACGGTACGGGGTGTCGCCATGAACCCGGTCGACCATCCGCATGGCGGCGGCGAAGGCCGGACGTCAGGTGGCCGTCATCCCGTGAGCCCGTGGGGTACGCCGACTAAGGGGTATAGGACTCGCATGAATAAACGGACCGACGGCATGATCGTCCGTCGTCGATTTCAGAAGTAATGGATAGTGTGAGGGCGCACAGTGCCACGTTCGATTAAGAAAGGACCGTTTCTGGATGCCCACCTGGCAAAAAAGGTCGGCGAAGCGCAACGGACAGGAGCGAAGACGCCGATCAGGAC